>DASRSF010000270.1:0-1858 GCA_035656615.1 Vulcanimicrobiaceae bacterium
GCTTATCCTGCTCCGCTCGCGGCACGCCGTGCATCTCCCAAATCAGGCGAATATTGTCGCCGACGGAAAGTTTGCGGAAGATTGAGTTTTCTTGAGCCAGATACCCGATGCCCCGCCGTGAACGCATGTACATCGGTGCGCCGGCCAGATCGAGCTCCGCAGGTCCGACATCGATGAGCACCGTGCCCTCGTCGGGTTTGACCAGGCCGACGACCATGTAAAACGTCGTGGTTTTTCCGGCTCCGTTGGGACCCAGCAGCCCGACGATTTCGCCGGTGCGCACCTCCGCGTTCACGCCGTTGACGACGGTTCGCTCACCGTACCGCTTGACCAGACCGCGCATTTTGATTTCCGTAGGAAGCGTGCCGCGCGCTTCGTGTACCGCCATTATTTCATCACCATCTGCGTCAACTTCACATCGGAAGTAAACGTGTTACCGGTCAACACCTGTTGCTGGCCGCCCTGCACTCCGGTTATGCGCACATGTCCCTGACCGTGCAGCATTCCGGAGCGCTGATCGTACGTAAGCTGATCGCAATGAAGATCCAGGCCCGTGCTGGTCGTTGCATGCACGCCGCCGGTAAGGATCACCTGCCGCCCCGCTTGCAACCGCGCGGAGGGCGCTTGAGCCGTCATCTTGGTACCGTCCTTGTCGTAAAAGGTTACTGTCGGCTCCGCAAACGTCGCTTGGATGTTTTGAGCTGAGTGACTGACGTAGGAGTGCGCAACGAGCCGGTAGAGCTTGCGGTTTCCCGACTGCCCTTCGAACAATACGGGCTTGCCGCCGGCACCACGCCCGGTGATTTGAAGCGCCGGAACGCTGCTCGGGCTGGGAGCAGACGAAGACGCCGCGTGGCCGGGCTGGGGATTGCAGCCGCACAGCAATATCGCGGCGCAAAACCACAACATGCGGGTCATGCGGCATCGCCCGCGCCGTGCGCCGCCGCGGCAAGAGCCAGCGCCATGGTCGGCAGCCACAATCCGAAAATTACAACACTCACGGTATCGATAAGCCCTTGCACCCACGTCCCGGCCAGTCCCGCTACAACAGCCAGAGCAAGCGCGGCATGCGAGCTCGGAGCAGCCTGCAAACGGGCCCGCAAGGCAACCGCGAAGCTCCACCAGGCGCCGAGCGCCGCGGCAACGCCCAGTATCCCCGTTTCAGCCAGAATCGTTAGAAGAAAACTATGCGCGTGGAACGCTTGCGCGTCGCCGTCCGGCACGCGAACGAGCGAGTAAATCCGCGCGAATTCAAATGGCCCAACGCCGGTGAGCGGAAAGCGGCGCGCGATCTCGATGCCCGCTTGCCAAATGGAGAGTCTGGTGTAGTTTTCCGCGGGATTGTGATGAACGTTGAACACGAGCAGCACCGCGCCAAGACCAGCAAGCAAAATCAGCGGCGCATAGCGCCGGCGCACGCTTCCGCGTAAAAGCCCGTACACGGCAATCGCGGCCGCCAGTCCCATCCACCCCGCGCGCGAAAACGTCAGAATGAACGCCACCGATCCCAGTGCCAATGCGATCCACGCCAGCGCGCGCAGTTTGGCATCGCGGGTAACTCCGGTCAGGGCGAACGCAATCGGCAAAAAGATGATGAGGTATCCGGCCAGTTCGCCCGGCAAGATAAACGTACCGATCGCGCGGCCGTGGCCGATAGCGTACTGGGTTGCGGGAACGCGCGTAACGACCATCACAATGGCAGCCAGCGAGGCGGCTGCGCCCGAGAGCATGTAACTCCAAAAGATCGCACGCGCTACGCCGGGCACCGGATAGTAACGCAGCAACGAAAAATGCCAGAGCATCTGCATTGCAAAGATTGCCAAGAACAACATTCCGGCCAGCGGGTCGAATCCGAACG
>DASRSF010000271.1:0-3996 GCA_035656615.1 Vulcanimicrobiaceae bacterium
CCGTACTCAGGTGTGATTAGGACTGCCTGATCGCCCGGCGGCGGCCAATCGTTCATCGTGTTGAGCTGCAGGGTTTGGTTCGGTAACGTTGCGGTTTCCGCGATTTTATACTCACCGAACGTGACGGCGTTGTCTTTGCCGAAAGCGATTGCCCAACGCTGCATCGGCATCCGGATCAAATGTGAGTTGCCGATGAGAATATTGAGGGGTTGATTCGTCTGATTGATGTCGAAGTAGTCACCATTCACGCCCGCTATTGCGCCCGTCCGCGCACCCATCGAGGACGTCGTCTCACCCGACGATACCAGCCGGTTCTGCGCGAGCGTCGTTCCGATGCGCACGCTGGCGTTGCGCAGATCGATGGCGATAACGTGCACCGCGAGCGGACCGTCCGCCGTACGCATGCGATATTCGCCGTACTGCACGCCCGGCGCAACATCGGTGATGACCGGGGCGTCGGTGACGATCTTGGGAAAAGGCGGCCCAGGCACAGGAGCAAGCGGTAGCGCGAGCAGCGCCAGAAGGGCTGCCGTTAGGGCCATACGGCGACGCTCAGCGGAAAGCCGCCGGTAATGAACGGCGCGCCTTTCACTCGGTGAAGGCTGCGCAAATCAAACACGTCCACCGTGTTGGAGCGCGCGCACGGAACGTATAGGCGGTTTGCCACAATGCGCGGCCGCCATGGCGTCCGGCAGGTCCTAAGCGGAGCAGCCCGCGCGCGCAGAGTGGTCGCGTCCAGTACGGCAACCTCGTCCGCCGCTTCATCGGTAACGAAGATGCGGCGGCGTTGCTCGTCCAGCGCAGCACCGAGAGGAAACGGCATATTTGCGCTTTTCGCCACGATAGGCGCGGACGATTTGCGCAGATCGATCGCGGCCACGTATCCGCCGCCGGAGTGCATCGTTTTGCTGGTGTTCGACACGACGTATAAACGTTGGCGATCGGCGTCGAGTGCCATGCCGAACGTTCGCTCCACGCTTCGAATCTTTCGTACAATCTGCATTGTGCGCACGTTGATCTGCGCGACGGTATTGTCGTTGACGTTTCCAACATAGATCGCGCCGCGCGCCGAGTCCAGCGCCAGACCTTCGGCCGTCTCGCCGGTGATGACGCGCGTTACCGTTCCGTCTGCTGCTATTTGCGTGAGTGCGCCTTTGCCGGCCACGTCGCGATTGCTCACGAACGTAGCGCCGGTGCGTGGATCCGCGACGACTTCGTTCCCCATCGGCACCTGCGCGTGCGCGAGGAGATGCCAAGGTGAGCGCGTGACCTGGATCATCGTGTCGCCGTCGGTATCGGGAGCCAGAAGATCGCCCGCGGAACTAAACGCGACGTCGCCGGGGGGGCCACCGATCGCAACGTAACCGAGCAGCGCAAATGTCTGCGGATCGTGCAAGGCGATTCCGGAATCATACGACGCGACCGCAAGCAGCGGCCGGTGCGGCGCGGGTGCCGGCACCAGGCGTATTTCCGACAATGCGATCGCTCCGGGCGTCGAGGCGATGATTGTCGATTGCTGCGCGCTCGCAAGGGCCGGCGCAATGAAGGCGCCGTTCTCGATGTCGCCTGGACCCAGAAGGTCGAACGCAATCGGACCACTCGTTGCGGATGACGAGAGCGTCAGCCGGCTGCCCGGGAGAAACGGCCCCGAAGGCACGTCGAGCGCGAAGGTTCCGATAACCGTGCGCGGTGCGCGGGGAACGGTTCCTAGTAACGCAAGCGCCGCTGCGGCTGCGGCGAGTAGGTTACGCCGGTGCATGCTCCGCGGCGCGTTCGATCCCCGCTCGCACATCAGTTCCGGGCGCAACCAGCGTGGCAGCCGTGCGCGCCGGGTCGTACGCGAAGCCGGCGACTTCGTACTCGCCGTACGTACCGCACACGACCGTACCGTCCGGATCAACGGCGTACGCGCGCTGCTGCCGTTCATCGATGACGATGACGTACATGCGCAGCTCAAGCGCGCGCGCCCGTGCAAACCTCACCTGCCACTGCGGCTCGTACGTGGTTTTCCAAAGCGCGATGTCGACGCCCTCGAAACGGGCCCGCGGCAGATATCCCGGATCAAGCATCTGGTCATCAGAGATTGACGGCTGCGTATCGGCGCTTATGAGCTCGTCGGCCTCGAGTATGCGCAAGAGTTGTTCGTCCGAGGGCCGGCGGGCGCGGTAGGTTACCGCTATCCGCGCGGGATGCTGTGATCGCAGCGGCGCTGGGCCCGCGCCGGCGCTCGTACGAGGCGGGCTCGGCACGCGCAGCTCGACCGTACCGGTCAGCGTTCCTGGTTCGTATTGGTCGCCCATTGCGAGAACGGTTCCGTCCGGGCCGACGATTTGGCTTTTGCCGCAATAGGCCACGCATCGCAGTTCGACGCCGCACTTGTTGGCGGCGATGAACGCAGCGTCGTTCTCTCGGGCCCGCACGCGGCCGAGCAGGTCGGCTTGCACGTTCTCCAGATGCTCGGGATCCCGGCCGCTGGTCACCCAGGCCGTAGGCATGACCAGCGCTTGGGCGCCGCGGTCGACCAGCGTGCGTGCGATGGTGGGAATCCGGCCGTCGGCGCAGACCAGCGCGCCGATTTTGCCCAGCGCGGTTTGCACCGGTTCCAGGCGGTCCCCCGGCGCGAACCACTGCCGATCAAAATGCCAAAGAAAATGCTTGTCGGCAGCGCCCGCGATCGAGCCGTCCGCGTCGATCACCAGGGCGCTGTTTCGCAGCGTTGGGCCGCTGCGCCGCGCCGCGCCGACGACGATTACCGCGGCCCGTTGCGCCGCGAGTTGTTGGAGTTGCTGCAACCCCTGCGCAATCTCGGCGTCTTGCACCGGCTCGTAGCCGAGCACGTATGCCGGGAGCGTACCCTCGGGCACCACGACCAATTGCGCGCCGCCCTCCGCCGCCTGCCGAATTTGCGAAAACATCTGCGGCCACCGGTCACAGAAGTCGGCGCGATCGTGCGCGCGCAGCTGCACGGCCGCCACGTTGATGCTGCGGGTCATGCGGCCTTTGGTGCTGCCCTTGGGCACGCGCTTCCTTGTGGTGTACCTCGGTATGCCGGGCGGCGTAAGCAAGTTAGCTTTGTAGACAAGCGAGCCGATGCCGGAAAGCAGGGGAGAGAAAGGAACGGCGCCTCGTGCGCTTTGCTCGATCTTTTATTATCCCACTATTGGCCTGCGCTTGTTGCGCTCCGTCACTCAGTCCCGCGGCCGCAAGCCCACTGCACCCCACAACGAGCACGAATATCTCTCACGCCGGCCACCCGGTGAAGCGGCACCTAGCATTACGAAAAGTGCTACGTGTTGCTCCGGCGGACGAATATTTCGGACGAATGAAGATGAGTATTCTCGGCATTGGGAACCAACTGCGCGATCTCAATGCGCGAGCGCAATTCGCACCGGATAAGAGTGCCGACGTGTTAGGAACTGCGCGATTCGTCGAAGATTCGATGCACGATTGGGAGCACAAATACCCCGCGGATCCGTGGCTGGCCAAAGATGTGTTTGCGCTCACGCAGTTGTACGCATCGGTCCATACTGCGGAAGGTTCGAACTGCAAGTCGCGCGCCATGCACTGGTTGCTTGCCCGCTACGGCCGTACGAAGTATGCCTCGCTGGCAAAAACGCAGATCGTGACGACGACCGTGAAGTAAGCGAACTGACGGGTGGTGAAGTACTCTGGCAATAACGACACTTGCTTCATCAGAGAGGTCGTAGTTGAAACGTAGGTTTACGTCCGTGTCGGCTGCGGCGATTGCCCTGGGTGTCATCGGGTCGGTCGCCGCAGCTCCCGTCACGAAAAGTCAAGCCGTCGCAAATAAAGCCACTCCCAAGCCCGGCGCAACAAAGAAATCCGATGCGCCCCAGTTGTCGAAGTGGCAGCAGCACATCGATGAGGAAATGCACATATCCGCGCCGGGCGATGAGTATTTCGGCCGGATGAAAATGAGCTATCTCGGTATCAATAACACGTTCCACGATGATTTGATCCGAGCCGGCGACTATA
>DASRSF010000272.1:0-3114 GCA_035656615.1 Vulcanimicrobiaceae bacterium
CAATCCCGCCCTGCGCCCAGCCGGTCGCCGCACCGCTGCCCAGAGCGGTTTTTGAGAGAACCGTAACAGTACGTGGAGCGAGCTTCAAGGCGGCCATGAGACCCGCAATGCCGGCTCCGACGATTACCGCGTCGCTACGCACTGAGCTCCAGCATGCGATCCACCGCCCGCCGTGCGCGCTCTGCAACGGCCGGCTCGATCGTCACCTCGTATTTCAGCGACTGCAGCGAGTGTAGAATCTTCGGTAATGTGTTGCGTTTCATATGCGGACATAAGTTGCACGGCCGTATGAAATCGATCTGCGGGAAATTCGCGGAAACGTTGCTTGCCATGGAACATTCCGTGATCATCACCACGCGCGGCCGGGGGGTATCCGCGCGTTCGGCGGCATGTTCGACGAAACGGATCATGCCTTGCGTCGAGCCGACGTAATCCGCTTCCGCGAGAACCTCGGGCGGGCATTCGGGGTGCGCAAGCACCACGAGGCCGGGGTCGTCCTCACGATACGCGCGAATCTGCTCGCCGGTAAAACGCTCGTGTACCTCGCAATGCCCTTTCCATGCGATGATTTCCACGTCGGTTTGCGTGGCGACGTACTTCGCCAAATACTCGTCCGGCAAAAAGATGACGCGTTTTGCGCCGAGTGCGTTGACGATTTTAACGGCGTTGCCGCTCGTCACGCAGACATCCGATTCGGCCTTTACTTCAGCCGACGTGTTTACGTACGTTACTACCGGGACGCCGGGATACTTCTGGCGCAAAAGCCGCACGTCGGCACCGGTGATCGACTCGGCCAAAGAACAGCCGGCGCGCAAATCGGGCACCAGCACCATCTTTGCGGGATTAACCAGTTTCGCCGTTTCGGCCATAAAGTGCACGCCGCACATCACGATGACGTCGGCTTGTGTCCGCGCGGCTTCCACCGCTAATCCAAGCGAATCGCCGACGATGTCCGCAACGGTGTGGAAGATTTCCGGCACTTGATAGTTGTGCGCCAGGATTACGGCATTGCGCCGCGCTTTCAGACGATTGATTTCCGCGACGTACGGCGCGTGAATCGGCCATTCCACCGGCGGAATAATAGCCGAAACGCGCTCGAAAATCGGCCGGGTTTGCGCTTCAATCTCGGCGGTGTAGGCCGGCTCGGTCAGGGTCATGGGTGCGGTTGTTAGTCTCCTACTAGGCTACAACCCGGTTCGTCGGCAGCAGTTTTCATTCCGGCGCGCCCTAGTGCGCGTGCACTAGAATGGAGCGGCCGCGCGGTGGGTACGTCGTTTTTCGGTATTATTGCCTCTCTGGAAGCAGGGCCGTCCGTTTCGGAGCGGTCCTGCCCCGCTTGGACGGGCCTGGGGTGAAAGTCATTTTCACTTTGTGCCGTTTGGGGTAGACTTTGGGGGTCCGCTCTGGAAATGGGCGGCTTTATCACTTCACGTAACCAGAGAAAGTAGACGTCCTTCATGTTGGCACAGGTTGGCAAACCGGCACCCGATTTCGAGATGCCGAGCACTAAGGGCGCCACCAGTTCCAGGGACCTCGGCGCAAAGGTGAAGCTGTCCGACTACCGTGGTAAGTGGCTGATCTTTTTTTTCTATCCGCTGGATTTTACGTTCGTGTGTCCCACCGAGATTACGGCGCTCTCGGACCGGTGTGACGAACTGAAGCAATTCGAGGCAGACGTGCTGGGCGCGTCGTGTGACTCCGAACACAGCCACTGGGCGTGGATGAAAGTGCCGCGCGAGCAAAACGGCATTGCCGGCTTGAAGTTTCCGCTCGCGGCGGATTACACGAAGGAAACCGCCCGCGCGTACGGCGTGCTCGATGAACGCTCGGGCGTCGCGCAGCGCGGGTTGTTCATCGTCGATCCGCAGGGCATTCTCAAGTATGCCGTCGTTACCGACGATAACGTCGGTCGCAGCGTGGACGAAACGATACGCGTGCTGCAGGCGTTGCAGACCGGAGGCCTGTGTCCGGCAGAATGGAAGCCCGGCAAAGCCTTGCTGCAAAAAGCCTGATGCCTTTACGGATGAGAAGCCCCCTCCCATCGTTGGAGGGGGTTCCCATTTGGGTGAACGGCGAGCCGTCCGAAGATGCGCTGCGCGGCCGGCCCGTGTTCGTTCAATTTTGGTCGATCACGTGCTACATCTGTCACGACGTCGCCGAGCAAGTCAACGCTTGGCGCGAGCGCTACGAAAAGCAAGGCGTAGCGTTCATCGCGGTACATCAGCCGCGGTCCGCCGCTGAGCTCGACGTCGAGCAGGTTCGAACCGACGCGTTGCAGGCGATGAAGTTTACGCAGCCGTGCGCGATCGATAACGAGCACACCATCGTGGAGCGGTTCCAGAACCAGTTCGTTCCGGCGTATTATCTTTTCGACCGGGCTCATCAACTGCGTCACTTTCAGGCCGGGGATAAGGGCTACGACCGGATCGAGTCCGCCATCGAGCGAATTCTGCACGAGGAACCGCAGCCGCTCGCGCACTGAAAGCGCGGCACGGAATTGGGGTACAAGCGTTTTGCACTCGATACACCGCAAAGTGGAGGACACGCTTGAACGCCCTAAGAGTTCTCAAACAGGACCATCAAAAAGTCAAAACGCTGTTCGGCCAAGTCGAGGAACTCGGCGATCGGGCCAACGCGCAGCGCAAAAAACTCTTCCAGCAGATCGATAAGGAATTGAGCGCGCACGCGGAGATCGAAGAACGCATTTTCTATCCGGAGTTTAGGCGGCGCGCCAACGGCGGCGAGGAAAAGGACGAAGTCCTGGAAGCGTACGAAGAGCACAGCTTGGTCAAAACCGTTATCGGGCAGCTCGAGGACCTCGATCCCAAAGATGAGACCTACAAGCCGAAACTGCAAGTGCTCAAAGAACTGGTCGATCATCACGTAAAAGAAGAGGAGCGCACCATGTTCAAGATGGCGCGCGAAATGTTCGACAACGAGGAGCTCGACGAGCTCGGCAATCGCCTCCTCCAAGCCAAAGAACAACTCCAAACCTCCCGCCGCTAAGTTACGTGGTGCCTGCGCTTCGCGCAGGCGCCATTGTCATCGCAGGCACCACTGTCATGGTGAGCTTGTGGAGGCGCGCTTCGCGCAGCCGCTATTGTCATGGTGAGC
>DASRSF010000273.1:0-2888 GCA_035656615.1 Vulcanimicrobiaceae bacterium
TCTACACGAAAATCAGCAATACAAAGAAAACGATGACCACCGCGTTTACTGAAACCAACGGCCGGGTCGTACACGTTCAAGAAACCTGTACCAAGTCCTAAATCGGCCAGAGCACCATCGGACGGCAGCAGGCGCTATCTCGCTACTGGGCCGTCCGATGCATTTTCGCGGGCGGCCACCTCTACAGACACGCAACGCCTGCGTGTACACTAGTAGCGTGAGAAATAACCCGCATCTCGTGTTAGGCGGTCTTCTGCTTCTTGCCGCGGCGGCTGCATGCGGTGGCGGCAGCCAGTCACCTACCAGCAATCCGTCGCCCACTGCCGACCCCTCGCCGACGGGATGCACGAGTATTGCGCCGCCGGCATTACTCTACCCCGCGCCTTCCTCGACCGGGCAGCCGGACGGAAACCTTGACGTTTGGGTGGGTTACCCCACCAATCCGTCGCCCGAGTTTAGTGGACCAACGCTCAGCGCCAATGGGCAGCCTACCGTAACCGGGCCTGCATGGGCTCCGCCCTCACCGGGTCCAACCAACCCGCCGGGCATTGCGCCCCTGCCGTCCGGCGACTCGCCATGGATATCCGGTATCGCCGCTTTAGCGCCCAGCACAACCTATAGCGTTCAAGTTACGAATACCACGTGCAATCAAACGTACACGCTGGGATCATTCACAACGCTCTGATTGCGTGCCGTTTCACCTTACGGCAGATCGATGCGATACAGATCGAAATCGTCCAGGCGCATGCGTTGCATTCGCCCGGCGGCACGCGTGTCGAAACGGATGGTCGTGGTGCCTGCTTTGAAGCTGCCATCCGCCTGGGGCGCAAGTGGTGCTCCATCAAGCAGCAAATGGCCATGCAGCACAAAGACACGGCTTGCCGCCGGCACGCCCCAGACGCCTAAACTCTCGTAGCGGCCGACCAGCTGATTCCAGCTCGGCGGGTACGAGCTGCTGCGAGGGCCGTCATACGAGGGACCTGCAAACCACTGAGCGCCTGAATCGACCTCGCCGATCTTGCCGGCGTTATTGCGCACGAAATTCAATCCGAAAACGGCAAAGCGCGGATCGTCCAGGTAAAACGTCGTGCCGCCGCGCGGATACAACGTCTTCACTCCTTGCGGCGTCTGCAAGCCCAGCGTGTTTGCGCTCGCGACTATCGTCAACACCGAACCGTCCGGCGCGGTGTACGTTCCGGCATACCGGTCCGCGTCGGAAACCGCCGTGCGCTGCAAATAATTGCCCAGCGGGGCGGGGATGGGCGGCAGCGGCTGCCCTGCGCTCTGCGCTTGCAGCACCGCTATTGCGTAGAGCACGATCGCGCATGGATGCAATGGCGCTTCAACAAGATTCGACATTGCGATGACGCCGAAACCACGCGTAACGTCGTTTTCCATACACGCCGAATAACCGGCTATGCCGCCGGTGTGCCCGACAATCTTGTCGTTGTTTTCGTTATGGACGGCCAAACCGAACGCGTAGTGCTCGTACAGCCGCGGCGCTTCGCTCAGCTCCGCCGAGGTTTGCCCGGCAATCTTCGCGCCGTTCGTGTCCGGCGTGGTCCACAATGCGTAACTCGAGGATGAAATGACTCGCGCGCCGGCGTCGTTTACGCCGGAATTAAGGATCAGCCGCATGTACTTCGCCATATCCTCGGGCGTAGAGATGACCGAACCTGCCGGATCCACGAAGTCGCCCGGTTGTGATGCGGTAAGTCTGGGATTCGGCGGCGTCAAAACATTTGAGTCTTCGAACACATACCCGCTTGCCGTATCGGCAAGCGTGGCCGGCGTGAAGACGGGACTGCTGTCCGACATGCCGAGTTTATTAAAGACCCGCGCTTGCAACGCGTCGGCCCATGCACGTCCGTCCAGCGTCGCCAAGATTGCACCGGCGGTCGAAAGTCCGTCGTTTGAATAAGCCCAACTTGTTCCGGGCGCAAAAATCGTGTGCGCATCACGAAGCGCCGCCACCGTGTACATGTATCCCGGCGCGATGGAAAAGTCGTCCGGCAACCCGGCCGTGTGCGAGAGCAGCTGGTGCGCGTAAATCGTCTTTCCATCCGAGTGAACGGAAAACCACGGCAAATATGCCCGTACCGGACGGGATGGATCGAACCGCCCTTCGTCACGCATTTCCATCAGGGCAAGCGCCGTCATGCCTTTTGTGATCGATCCGACCGGAAAACGTGTTGTGGAGGTAACCGGCGTTTTTGCGTCGAGGTTCGCGTAGCCGAGTGTGAGAACGCGAAGCGTGTGCCGTCGATCCGTAATCGCAACCGACATGCCCGGCGCACCTTGTTCTTGTAGCGCCTGCCCTGCGAACGTTTCAATCTGTTTCAGCGCATCGTCGATCGTCGGCGGCTGCGCGGCGTGCGCCGGTACGGATTGCGTCACAGCGATCGCGGAAACAAACAGGGCTTGTAAGCCCGCACAAAAACGTCTACGCATGTGCGTTAGCGTTAGGGTCCCGGCCGAACGTTTCCTCGATCTTTCCAACGCCTGCCTGCCTAACGAGCAAGCATCTTCTGCCGCATACACGGCAACCATCACTTGTGCGAGGTGACGCTTCCAAGTTATTTCGCAAAGCTCAGGGAGACGCGTGCACAAGCCGCCGCGTCGGGGGGAGCATCAATGCAGGCCGCCGTGCGCTGCGACTCGCTATGCGAGCGTTGCGGACACGCATTCGACGCCGGGATCAGCTATGGCGGATGTTGTTCGCCGGAGTGCGCCGCCGCCACGGCTGCCGATGCGGAACGGCGCGCTTTAGCGCGTTCGCGCCGCTGGGTCGCTGCCGCTGCGGCAGCGCTCATGATGGCCGCTGCGCTGGGAGGGATTACGCATATCGCTTCCGCGTTTGGATCGGCCAGGCAGGCGCAACGTCAGAT
>DASRSF010000274.1:0-8308 GCA_035656615.1 Vulcanimicrobiaceae bacterium
ATCCTCGATGATCGTCATCAGCGGAGTGCTGCGATGTGAGTACAGCGTGTCGCCCTTGGTAAGCCGGATTCGCTCGTTGTAATCGATGGTGCGCCCTGCGGAGAATGCGTTTCGCACGTCTGTTGCATCCAAGATCGCCAGGTCGGCGACTTGCTCGGCCGCAACCGCGATGATTTCAAGCACCTCTCCCGCGCGCAAGCGCAATGCCACGCCGCTCTGCGGCGGTATTTCTATGACTTCGAATGAAATGGGCAAGTCCATTGCGGACCGACGTGCCGGCCGGAATATTGTCGCGCTTCACTTGCTTGGCCGAACTGCCGGAGCTCTGGGTTGATGGTTCCTTGTAAGGCAATCTCGCGTTGCCGGACCAACTGTTGAATACGTTCGAAGCGTGCTTCTTGCCGAGCTAACCGAAACAAGTCATGCGCATTGAAGGCGAGCGCGGGCAGCGGCGAGCGGCGTGAAAACCGCGAACTCTTCGGATGCATCCCGACCACGAAAAACGCTCGACCCGCAAAACTGAACGCAAAACGGCTGCTACCTGGATCGCTCGACACCGTCGGGTCGTATTCCGCAATGTCGATCTCGTGCAGCGCTTGCAACTGCCGCCATAGCGCCGCTTCAAAACCCGCGTCATCAGCGTACCGGTCGTCGAACGCCGCGACGAACGTAGCGTATCGGGATGCCGTAGATTCCGATTCGGCGACGAAGGCGCACAGGTCGCGCGCTAAACCAGCCGTAGTATCAATGGACGCCAATTTAGGATAGTGGGCAAAACGATATGCGCCCGTTTGCACGGCTGCCTTACCCGCCACGCACGAGAACCGATCGCTTTGCAAGAACGACCGGACCGCATTGTGCGCCAAGCGTGCCTGCGGCGTTGGACGCTTCCAATCTAAGAGCCGAATCAATGCACCGTCGATATGGCCTGAATAGTTGCTGAAGCGCCGGGCGCGCGGCGATTGATAGGGGTTGGTCGAATCGTAGAGAGAACACGCTTGTTCCGGCGTTAAGCCGCCCATTTTGTCCTCTGGGCGCGCGTACTGGCCGCTGCCGGCAGTATGCTTCCGGCGTAGCGCACGCCGCCGAAACGCGCTCGCTCATAAAGCGCAAGCCATGCGCACACCGAACGCTCCGCGAGCCAAACGGGCGCTGCAAAAACCGCAAGCGGCGTTATGAATTTGTACGCGCCCGCTCGTAACCAACCGGCCCCGGCCAACGCCGTCGCGCCAAGCATGATGGCGTTTATGACCTCGAAGCGGTGCCGAATTGCGGACCATGCGCAAAGCGGGGCTATCCCAAGGGCAAGTATCAACCGCGGCGGTCGCGCAAACTCATCGTACGCCTGGCGAATTCGTTGGCTCCAGTAATGTGCACACGTCGGTGGAAGCCGGCGAATGAAAATGTTGCGCGCGACGCGCTCTCGCCCGCCGCGAGCGCAGATCGTGCGGATCAGCTCGTAGTTCTCAAACAGCACAGCGGTATTGTATCCACGCGGAAGCGCCGACTTGCGTACCGCCAGCGTGCCGGGCCAATCCCCGTCGAGGGAACGATTTATCAGCGTGCGAGCGCCGTCGAGCACCGCGTGCCACGGGCAGGGTTCGAAGTAATTTTGCGGGCGAATTACGTCGGCCGTACCTAGGGCGGTTAAAACTGCGCTAAGCGATGCGGCGTCATACCGGACATCGTCATCCGCGATAATTACGTACTCATATTGGGCAAGCCTTAGGCCCGTTACAACGCCATGTGCCTTGCCGTTCAAAGAACCCGCTTTACTAGCCGGTGCGATGTGCCGAACGTGGTCGGCGAATAGGCGAGCGTGAAGCGCAAAGAGCTCCGGCGCTGAGGCATCTACGACGACAACGTCTCGGCACGGTATACCGTTGATGTAGGCGGCCAGCTCTGCGGCCATCGAACTGTCGGATGCGCGGAGCGGCAAAAGGTAGGTTGCTTCATAGGTGTTGGACCGTTCCCTCATTCACCGGGTTTATTCCCAATTAGGATCCACGTGCAAACGCAAAGCGCATGCTTGCGTCATATGCGCCGCAGTCCGCGATCACGATGCGATCGCCGACCGCGAGATCCTCGGGAAGCGTAACGTTCTGCGCAATGATGTCATACTCCAAACATGTACGGCCCAAAATGCACGAGCTTCCGTTATGCGAGATCGGCGTTAAACCGCGCGCGGAGCGAATGAACAGCCGGTGCGTGAAGGTCTGCAGCTGCGGCAGGTCCGGGTACCCCGCATCGATGACAATGTCGACCTTCCCGCCGTGCTGCCGAACTTCCAGTATGCGCGCGAACACCGCCTCCAATGGAGTAGCGAGCGCTTGTCCCGGCTCAGCGAATATTCGTGTAACGCCCGGAAGAGCAGCGGCGACGAATGATTGAAGCCAATCAAAATCGCCGGCTTCGATTGCCTGGTCGAATTCTTCCGGCCGCTTACCCCCGCCGATGTCAAAGGCGACGACGCGCGCGCCGCTCTCGCGCTCGTAGCGAACGGCTAAAGCAACCGTCGCATGCACTAAGCTGCGCCAACCGGTGGTGTAATCTTGCGGCCGCACATGAAAAGAAACGCAAACTTCCGTGCGCCGTTGCTCGCGCGTAATTTGTATGATCCGTGGTATTTCATCTTCGGTAATGCCGAAGCGCGACGATATCCCCGGGGGGCGTACGCGAATGCCGATCAGCGAGGCAGGAAAGCGATCGATGTCCCGCGCGTACGCGTCGGCGGAGTCCGCGAAGATTATCGCCGGAGCGGCGGCGCAGGTATGCGCTGGAATTGGTCCGTTGTAGATCGTGTGCGCCGGGGTAAAGCCGGCGCGTACTGCGCTTTCCAATTCCTGTGGGCTAATGACCTCGGCAAACAGACCCGCCGCCGCGGCCTGCTTGAGGACCAGTTCAGCGGGATTGGTCTTTACGCTGTATGCAAAATGCAGGAGCGGCTGCTGCTCTTGGTAGGCGGCGAGTTTCTTGAAGTTTCGCGCCGCAATGCGCTCCAGCAACACACGCCCGATCGCCTCACCTCGAATATCGAGCTCACGAGCAATTTCTCCGTCGCCGATGCTGAGCACGGATGCATTCTACCAGTTTCCCCGCAGACGCAACCGCGGCTCTTTCGGTAACGTTCGCATCACCTTGCTGTCATCCTGAGCCTGTCGAAAGCGGCCGAGCCGCTCGAGGCAGGCGCTTGGGCTGCAAGCGTCCGGTGCCCGAGTACCTGCTTTTGAGTATGTGCCGTAACAACCGCAAACGGTACGCTTGTCTCTGAGGAGGAGTTTTCTGATGAGAAAGATGGCTGCCGTGGCCGTTGCGCTCGGCATTTTTTCCGCGTCGTGCTCCGGGCATGGGGGCAACATGGGCACCCCGCCGCTTGGAAGTTCGGCGCCAAGCAATTCTTTGCGTACCACAAAACCGATGACCACGGGTGCGGCACCCGCCGGATGGGCAACCACGGGCACGCAAGCCGTGCAACTGAGCAATGCCAACGACCTCGGGGCCCTTGCGGCCACGCACGCCGTTACGGTGCGCCTGGGCTTGCAACTGCGCAACCAGAGCCAGCTTCAGTCGCTCGTGTCCTCGGGGCAGCGAGTCGATCGCTCGACATTCATGTCGACCTATGCGCCAACGAGCGCTCAAGTATCGCAGGTCACGGCGTACTTGCAATCCGAAGGCTTCACGAATATTCAAACGGCGCCCAACAATCTGCTCATCAGTGCTAGCGGCAGCGCCACGCAAGTGCAGACGGCGTTCGATACCAAGCTGGATTCGTTTGCGCAAAACGGCGCTACGGTGTTCGCGAACACCTCGCCGGCGTATGTTCCGCAGTCCCTGGGCGGGATCGTGCTCGCCGTTCTGGGTCTGAGCAACGCGCAAGCGATGAAGACCACGCCGCACAAACAACCGGGTCCCTCACCTTCTCCCGTTCCGACATCCACACCGGCGCCGGCACCTACGCCAACGGTAGCGCCGGCATCGGCGTGCAGTCTTTACGGTCTGGAAATCCTAGGTTTTCCGACCGGTCCTGTTTCGGAACCAACCACTCCGGCAGGCTGCTTGCGCAATTACGGGCCTGCGGACTACTGGCGCGCGTACGACGTCGGCAGCGTTCCTGCCGCGACCAACGTTAGCGTCGCCGTTATGGCCGAAGGCGCCGTGCAACAATCGATCAACGATCTGCGCGTGAACGAAAAGGCCGATGGCCTCGTGCAGGTACCGGTTGTCGTTAAGCAGGTCGGCGTGCCGAGTACCGACACATCAGGCGATGATGAATGGACACTCGACATGACGGCGTCTAGCGGAATGGCGCGCGCCGTGAAAACGATCTACTTATACGACGCGCCTTCGCTGACCGACTCCGACATCGCTCTGATGTATAACCAGTGGGTCACCGATAATTTGGCGCCAATCGGCAACTCGTCGTTCGGCGGTTGCGAAGCGTTCCCGTACGTGGACGGTTCAATGCTCCTCGACGACGAGATTTTCTTGGAAGGCGCTGCGCAAGGCCAAACCATGTTTGCCTCGTCCGGCGACACCGGTTCTTTCTGCAGTGTCGGAACGCCGAACGGCGTACCGGCGGGCGCGCCACTGGTTGAATATCCGGCGGCATCGGCGTACGTCGTCGCGGTCGGCGGCACCACGCTCGTCACCATGACGGACGGATCCTATCAGGGCGAGGCGTCGTGGTACTCCGGCGGTGGTGGACTGAGTCAGTTCGAGTACTCACCGTATTGGGAAGCCAAGGCGCAGCCGGTCAGCCAAAACGGCGAGAGCTTCCGCGGTGTACCCGACATCGCAATGGACGGCGATCTGCAAACCGGCATGACGCTTTATCTCTCGGATCAAGGCGGATGGACCATCATCGGTGGAACCAGCCTGGCATCTCCGCTCGCTGCGGGCGCGTACGCTCGCCTGCAACAGGCGCACGGAAGTTCCCTTGGTTTTGCACCGCCGCTGTTCTATACGAACTTTGCCTCGCACGCAGCCGGCGCGCAGCAAACCGGGCCGCCACCCTGGCAACCCGACGGAGGATTCCATGACATTCTCGTGGGTGGCAATGGAATGTACACCGCACTTCCGGGATACGACTACACCACAGGGCTCGGTTCTTTCGACGTGACCCTCCTCAACACGCAGATTTAAAACATCTGCGCAAAGAAAAGAGGCGCAACGACAATATTGCGCCTCTTTTTTGATGCGCTCGCCATGGGAGACTAAACTGTCCAAAACGTCGATGAGTCGGTTAGCGCGTGGAACGACCTCATCGACTTCGAGATCACAACGGTCGAGCCGTCCGAAGCTTCCGCGGATCTTTAAATGCCTGTTACCGTTGGCGTGGGATCGCCGGTCCACACGAAACGATATGTTCGGTCTTTTCTGACATTCCCAACTAGGGCAGGACGGAAGCAGGCAATGCAGGTTCCTCCGGTGTGTCGTATGCTCGGATAGACCACGCCGAGCGAGCCGGCCTCAAATGTTTCTTCCGCCAATTTCTGTGACGCTTTGTAGCTGCGCGGGTCAAGACATTTACTGAACCGGCCATTTTCTCGGATATCGTGGAACTGCGCGCTAAAGTCGGCGAGGTAGTCATCGTACGTTGCATCGTCGTGATAATAATCGATCTCGCTCAGGTCAAGTGCCCTATGGTAGGCCACCTCTTGCTGCGAAGTTTTTAATGCGAATGCCGCATACCACGCTCCGCGATTCGGCCCATTGAAGCGACTGCCCAATGGATGCGCGTGCGTGAATGCTGCGTTGATGATCTGATGGCATGGAACAGCAAAGACAAGCTCGTGTGCGTCGATACCGGGCAACAGGCCGTTTTCGGCTAGACGACGGTCGTTCGTCAGATCATCAAGAGCGTTAAGGTCTTGCAGCGCGTCATCGGAGTCCACCAGCTGTGTTAAGACGCTTTCGCCCTTTGGCGAATACCGGGATGGAATCAACCGATGGGTATCGAGTTGCCGAACGAGCGCGCGGGGCGGCAGCACGTCAGGAAGTGTTAAAGTCCGCCGCGGCGTGCATCGAGCAGCCGACGAACGGTTTGTAGTGCGGGGATACCGCC
This sequence comes from Vulcanimicrobiaceae bacterium, assembly GCA_035656615.1. Taxonomy (GTDB): domain Bacteria; phylum Vulcanimicrobiota; class Vulcanimicrobiia; order Vulcanimicrobiales; family Vulcanimicrobiaceae; genus DASRSF01. Next base: position 6,065 of record DASRSF010000274.1, read on the forward strand.
GCGTACCATGTACTCTAAGGGTGTAATGCCGCCGAAGATTGGATTCTTGTTCCGGAGTGTAACCCACCGATTTGCCAGTTCTTCGGAATGCAAAATATTCAGGGCTTTGAAGATTCCAACGACATATGAAATCCGCAGCAGCGTATCTGAGTCAAGCACGCGTCCTTTTACAGACTTCTTCATGTCGTAGTAGGGGCCGTTACTAACGCCGCCGAGTAGCTGCTTTGCGTCCTCGTCTTTCACGCGCCATCTGTCCACGATTTTGAAGAAGGCCCTTAGCGCGGACGGGCTAAGCCGTTCACGCTCTTGCTTGGTTGAAATGTCCACCAGAGCTGGTACCGTGTAACGCGTCTCGGGGTAGGGCAGACCCGCCATACTTGCTTATTCTCCTACAATGCACATTATACGCTCCCGATCAGGAGAACGCAAGACAACGCACAGGACTTCCGTTGTCACTTGCATGGCCAGCTATCGCCACCTAAAAAGCCAATCCAAATAGACCCCCGGTTCGCTTGCTTGCTTGTAGCTGGGCGAAATTATATGTGCCATCAAGCCTTTGGTGGAAAGGCCATCTTTCCGCCTTACATTAGGCCCTAGTCGTAGGATATAGCGTGAAGCGCCGAGCGTGACGAAGAGATGGCGCGAGCGCTCTTATCGCCGTCATCGTCGGCGTAGGATCGCCGCTCCACACCAACCGATAGGTGCGATCCTTTGGGACATTGCCAACGAGCGCAGGACGGAAGCAGGCAATGCAGGTTCCTCCGCTGTGTTGTATGCACGACGCCGGGGGTTCCAGCGTTAAATCATTTTCGCTTGCGCTACGGCCTGTTCTTCATTCCACGCGCTTCCTTCGCGCATCAGTAGAATAAGTTGGTCCTCCTGAAGGCGACTGCGCAGGAGCGACATTAGCCTGTCGTACTCCGAAGCCTCAGTATATTCACGTTTGCCTTGAACCGCAGCGATTTGAAACTCGATGTAGCCAAGTAAACGCGCCGCCGAGCCGAAATCAGCTGAGCCAAATGCGGCGATGGCCGCGAAGTGTTGCAGTACCCAGCAGACTGTAACGCCGGATCGGATGGCCATGTTCATCGCAAGCGATTCGCGTGCAGCACGACGCGCCTCATCGTATTGCGACATCGCGGTAAGGTAGCTGGAAAGATTTGCGTTAACAACCATAATCGTTCGCTGGTCGTTTCGCGCGCGTGCCGACGTAAGTGCTTCATCTGCGGTTTGTATGGCCGTTTCCAAGTCCCCCCGTTCATACTTCAATTCCGCAAGCATTCCGGCGATCACGCAGGTCATTCACCCAAATGAAATCTGCCAGGCTAATTCCAACGCCTGCTCTTCCAAGCGTTCCGCGGCATCGAGCTCTCCATCGTCGATCCTTCGTTGTGCCATAGCTGGAAAAATCCAACAATTAATTTTTGGAAGCCGCAGCCGCCTCGCGCGCTCCAGCGCCTTGGTGAGGTGCATATCGCCGTCCGCCGCAAGCCCTATGAACACACAGGATCGACCTAAAGCCCAGCCCGCTTCGGCCGCGCGGCGCTCATCCGCACCGCGTTCGTACTCCTTGAGTGCTCCAAGCGCGTGTTCATAGCCCGCATGATATTCGCTCAATGTAATATACAAGTCTGCCGCTGCGAGATCGAGCTCTGCCATAACCGATGGATTTGTACGATCGCCGGCTGCCTCGCGGGCGAGCTCATCGCAGCGCGCCCGCGAGACGTTGTCCCACCGTAACGTCGCTGCTTGCTATAAGGCCCCACTCGAGCGCCGTCCGCCAATTATCTATCTCGACTTGAACCTCGCGCGCCCACTGTTCGTCCGACATCGTCTCATACGCGTCATCCAGCTCCTCGGCTTTTGCAAGAAAGGCGGCCGCGTGCGCCCCAGCGGCAGCTTCATACTCGCCTTGCTCCTGGAGCAGCTCGCGGGCGTATTGCCGCGTCGATTCCAAAATTCGATAGCGGGTCCAGGTGTCGCTTGTTTCTGTTTGAACGAGCGACTTCTCCACCAAAGAAGTAAGCAGATCAAAAACTGTTAGATCGTCCAGTGAGGCATCGCCACACACTGCGGCCGGGCCACCGCTGCTGCCGGCTTACGATAATGGTGTACAAGCACTTGAGTTGACCCGCAGGGCGTCCAAGCTACTCACTGGCGACTATCGCGCTTGATACCAAATCACAAGTTTCTGGGTAAAGCCGCTGCGTCAGTGGCCATAAGCTGATCGAGAAGTGCCAATGG
>DASRSF010000275.1:0-27138 GCA_035656615.1 Vulcanimicrobiaceae bacterium
TACTTTTGTCGTAGAGTTCGAGGATTCGCGCGGAGCCCGGGGGAACCTCCAGGTTGCTAAAGAATATTCGGAACTTCAGGCTCCGGACCAGCGGTTCATCGGCGAATCGGCATGGTTCACCTGCGGACCGTTCGTTTCACCGGCCTCTTTAACGAAGGAGCTGCGGATGGCTACCGAAGCATCAGGCGCCGCGCTCGAACACTCGCTTCCGAAAACGGCCTACGTCGCGACCGACTTTTATGAACGGGAGCAGCGCGCAATTTTTTGGAGTGACTGGGTGTACGCCGGCCGTGCCGAGTCTTTGCCTGCCGAAGGCGCGTACCAGGTCGTGGATATCGCCGGGGAGAGCATCATCGTCATCCGGGACCACGAGCAACGCCTGCACGCGCACGTCAACCTCTGCCGGCACCGGGGCAGCCGTTTGCTGTGCGGCGCCGATACGTTGCGCGGTGCAATCCGTTGTCCGTACCACGGCTGGTCGTACGCTTTGGACGGCCGGCTGATCGCCTCGCCGTTCATCGAGCGTGAGGCAATTCCTGAGCAAGCGCGTCACCTTCACACGGTGGCAGTCGAGCAGTGGGGCGGTTTCATATTTGTAAAAATCGCGCAGCCCGGTGCCGGCGACGCGCGCGCCGATCTTTTCCAAAAGCTCGGCGGCATCCCAGAGCGATTGGCTCGGTACGGTCTGGCCGATTTGCGGACCGCCGTTACGCTGGAATATCGGGTAGCTGCAAATTGGAAGGTGCTGCTCGAAAATTATAACGAGTGTTACCACTGTGCCGGGGTGCATCCTGAACTGTGCCAAATCGTACCCGCGTTCAAACGCGGCGGCGCAAACCTTGACTGGGAACGCGGCATTCCGCACCGCAGTGGTGCGTTTACGTTTAGTTTCACCGGCACCAGCGCCCGCCGAGCGTTTCCGGCGCTTTCGCAGGAGGAACGCGTACGCCATAATGGTGAGCTGATCTACCCGAACTTCATGCTCAGCTTGAGCGCCGATCACGTTGCCGCTTTCCGGGTTTTACCGGACGGGCCGGAACGGACATTCGTTCGATGTGATTTCTTGTTTCATCCGGACGAGGTGGCACGCAAGACGTTTGACCCCCGCGATGCGGTCGAGTTTTGGGATTTGGTGAATCGCCAAGACTGGGCTATCTGCGAGCGCGTACAGGACGGCATGCAGAGCCGCTTTTTCGAATACGGCTACTACGCCCCGATGGAAGACGCCAGCCTGGACATCCGCCGGTATATCGCGGGGCGGCTCGGCCTTTGATGAGGCGCGGTTACGACGTCATCGTATTGGGATTGGGCGGAATCGGAAGTGCCGCCGCGTATTGGCTGGCACGCCGCGGACTGCGCGTACTGGGTCTGGAACAATTTGAATTGGGCCACGCGCGCGGCGAGTCGCACGATCATACGCGAATCATCCGGCTCTCGTATCACGCCGCAAATTACGTACGGCTTGCCAAAGAAGCGTATCAAGCCTGGGCTGCCGTCGAGTCGGATGCAAAACGGCAGCTCGTTTATGTTACGGGCGGCCTGGATCTAGGACCCGAAGACGGTGCCATATCGCTGGAAACCTACGCCCACGCGATGACCTCGTGCGCAGTTGACTTCGAATGGCTCGACGCGGCGCAAATCCGCGCGCGTTTCCCGCAATTTACAATAGGACCGTCGGTACGCGGCTTGTTTCAGGCGCAGGGCGGGTTTCTCGCCGCCGAGCAGGCCACTGCGGCGCATCAGCAATTGGCCCGTAACATGGGCGCAGATCTGCTCGAGCGCACTCCGGTTACCGCCATTCGCAACGAGCGCGGATGCGCGCAAGTGACGAGCGGCGATGACAGCTACACTGCGCCGCACCTGGTCATTGCCGCGGGACCATGGACGAACCAAGCACTCGCGCATTTTGATATGCGGTTACCGCTGGAAGTAACCAAAGAACAGCCGATGTACCTGCGTCCCGCAGATCTGTCGGCATTCGAGATCGGCAAATTTCCGGTCTGGATTTGGATGGACGATCCGTCATTTTACGGATTTCCCGTATTCGGAGAGCCTGCCGTAAAAATCGCGCAGGATGCGGGCGGAAAGCCCGTCGATCCGGATACGCGCAGTTTCGATGCGGATCCGGACATTACGCAACGCGTCCTCGACTTCATCGAACGCGTGCTTCCGTCCGCCCGCGGACCCGAACACCTGGTGAAGACGTGTCTGTATACACTTCCTCCGGATCGCGATTTTATCATCGACACGTTGCCGGAGCACCAGAACGTTCATGTGGCGGTCGGTGCCGGCCACGCCTTCAAATTCGCCTCCGTGATCGGGCGCATTATGAGCGAATTGGTCGTTGACTCCCAAACGCCGAGCGATATTCATTCATTCAAAATCAGTCGCGAGATCCTGACCATGGATGCGCCGCCGAAGACCTACATGGTGTAGCGTGCGGGAACTCAAACGCAGTCTGGGCTTGTTCGACGTCGCACTGTTTTTTGTTATCGCGTGCACCAATCTGCAATGGGTCGCCACGGCCGCGGCGGCGGGACCGCGATCGTTGCCGGTATGGCTTATCGGATGCCTGGCGATGTTCGTTCCGATCGCCGTCGTGGTGATGGCGCTCTCGCGGCGGTATCCGGAAGAGGGCGGAATGTACGTCTGGAGCAAACGGGCATTCGGACCGTTTGCGGGCTACATGTCCGGATGGACGTACTGGTGCACAAACCTGCCCTACTTCCCCGCGTTGCTGTACTTCATGGCGGGCAACGCACTGTTTATCGGCGGTTCTTCAACGAAAGCGCTCTCGGGTTCGCCGGCGTATTTCTTAATCGTCGCACTGACGGGCTTCGCGCTCGCGACCGTTGTCAACATGATGGGCATGGACGTGGGCAAATGGCTCAATAACATCGGAGCGATCACGCGGTTGGCCGTGACGTTCGTACTCATCGGCCTAGGCATTTACACGTTTACCAAAGCAGGGGCAGCCACGCCGATCACGCTGGCAAGTATGCGCCCTAGTCTACAGCTGAAGGACGTAATTTTTTGGTCCGTTATTGCCTTTGCCTGGACCGGTGCGGAAGCGATCCCGTTTATGGCCGGAGAGGTGAAGGATCCTCGCAAAACGATCCCGCGCGGGCTGACGATCGGAACTCCGGGAATCGCTGCGATTTACATTGCCGGAACGGCGAGCGTTTTGGTGCTTGTGAGTTCCGGGCACGCGAGCGCCTTATATGCAGTTATGCAAGCCATCTCGCAGGCAAGTTCGAATCTTCGGTTTCCGGCGCTCGGCGTTGCTTGCGCGGTGCTCGTGACCATCAGTTGCCTGGGAAGCACGGGCGCATGGCTGGGCATCGCGGCGCGCATACCGTTTGTCGCGGGCATCGACCGCTATCTCCCGGAGTCCTTCGCGTACGTGCATCCGAAGACCGGTGCTCCGGTCGTCGCGCTGCTCACACAAGCCGGAATTTCGGTCGTTTTCATTTTGCTGGGACAAGGCGGAACAACGGTGAAAGGCGCGTATGACGTTTTGGTAAGCGCAACCGTGCTGATCACCATGATTCCGTTTTTGTTGTTATTTTCATCCGCGATGAAACTGCGCGGCGGTCCGCTGGTGTATGTTGCTTCGATCATCGGCATCCTCACGACTACGGTCTCGATGATTCTGGCCGCGTTCCCGGCAGACGACGATCCCAATAAGCCCCTCGCCGTCGCAAAAGTCTTGGTACTGACCGTTCTGACGATCGGTACCGGCGCGATCTTTTATGCTTGGGGCAAGCGCCGGCAGCAGGCTGCCGGAGTCCCCGTATCGACTGATTGACAGGAGAATGGAATTGTCGAAGTATGACGCCATCATCGTGGGCGCAGGACATAACGGGTTGGTTACGGCCTGCTATCTTGCTCGTGCCAAGTGGAAGGTACTGGTATTGGAACGGCGTTATATCGTCGGCGGTGCATGCGTTACGGAAGAGCGAACGTTTCCCGGATTCAAAGTATCGACGGCTGCGTACGTAAACAGTCTCTTCCGCCCGGAAATCGCGCGCGACCTGGCATTGAAGTCCTACGGTTTTGAGCTCATCGAGCGCGATCCCGCTTCATTCTCACCGTTTCCGGACGACCGGTATTTGATGCTTGGCCGATCGGTGCAGCAGGACGCGGCCGAGATCTCAAAATTCAGTATGCGCGATGCGCAAAGATACCCGCTGTACGAAGAAATGCTGCTTCGCGTAGCTTCGGTGATCGAACCCACGCTGGTCAAACGGCCGCCCAACGTCTTGAATCCCTCGCTGGGCGACGTGCTGCAGATGGGCATGCTGGGACTGGATATGAAACGCTTAGGACCCGCGATGAGCGAGGCGATCGAAGTGCTGACCGGCGCGGCGCGACCGATTCTGGACCGGTGGTTTGAGTCCGAGCAGCTCAAAGCGACGCTGGGAACCGACGCAATTATCGGGGCGTTTTCCGCACCGTCGATGCCTGGTACGGCGTATGTTCTGTTTCATCACGTAATGGGAGAGACGAACGGGAAACGCGGTGTCTGGGCCTACGTCAAAGGCGGAATGGGCGGTCTGACGCAAGCGCTGGCGCGAGCCGCGGCCGATCTCGGCGTGGAGATACGGACGGACGCACAGGTTACGAAGATCCTCACCAAGGACGGCAGCGTGACGGGCGTCGCACTGGCCAACGGAGACGAATTTTCGGCGCGCACCGTAGCAAGCAATGCGGATTGCAACGTCACGTTCAACAAACTGCTCAACGGAGAACGCTCGCGTCTTCCGGCCGGATTCTTGAGCGCCATCGACAGCATCTCGTATGAGAGCGCCTCCGCGAAGATCAACGTCGCGCTCGAACAGCTGCCGAGCTTCACGGCGCTTCCCGGGCACGAGCCCGGGCCGGCGCACCGTGGTACCGTGCACCTTTGCCCGGACCAGGATTTCATCGAGCGCGCGTACGACCAAGCGAAATACGGCCTACCGTCAACTGAGCCGATCGTCGAATGCACGATGCCGTCGTCGCTGGATCCCAGCGTTGCGCCACCGGGTAAGCACCTGATGTCGATGTTCGTGCAATACGCACCGTATGCGATCGACGGAGCGCCTTGGGATACATCGGCGAAGGCAGCCTTTGCCGATCGCTGTTTCGACATCGTCGAACAGTATGCGCCCGGCTTCAAGAACTCGGTGATTGACCGGCAGATTCTCATGCCGCAGGATCTCGAAGAAACGTTTGCGCTTACCGGCGGCAATATTTTTCAAGGTGCGATGAATTTGGACAAGTTGTTTATGTTTCGCCCGGTTCCCGGGTACGCCGGCTATAAAATGCCCATTGACGGCCTGTACCTGTGCGGATCCGCAGCGCATCCGGGCGGCGGGGTCATGGGTGCACCAGGTTGGAACGCCGCGCGCGAAATACTTCGCAACGGTGCAAAATGACCACGCGCTCGTTTTTTTTGCCGGATGACGTCGACCGGTACATCCTGGATACGACGCTGCGCGACACGCCGGTGCTTGCGGACCTTCGCCGCGAAACCGCCGCTCTGCCGCAGGCGCGCATGCAAACGGGCCCCGATCAAGTGCAGTTCTTGGCGTTGCTCGTTCGGCTTATCGGTGCGAAGCGATGTATCGAGGTCGGTGTCTTCACGGGCTATAGCGCGCTGGGGGTAGCCTTGGCACTGCCGCCGGACGGCACCATTCTGGCCTGCGATGTAAGCGAAGAGTATACCGCCATCGCCCGCAAATACTGGGCGCGGGCCGGCGTTGCCGAAAAAATTGAGTTGCGCCTTGCGCCGGCAACGCAAACGCTCGACGAGGCATTGGCCAAAGGAGAAGCGGGGGCGTATGATTTCGCATACATCGACGCCGACAAAAGCGGTTACGACGCATACTACGAGCGATGCATCAAACTGATCCGGTCCAACGGTGTAATCGCAATCGATAACGTGCTCTGGGGCGGCGACGTCGCGCGTGAGGCCGGCGGCGATGCAGACACGGCCGCCCTGCAGGCGCTCAACGCCAAGATCGGCCGTGACGAACGCGTCGATGCGACGTTGCTGCCAATCGGCGACGGCTTGATGATCGCCCGCAAACGATGACGGTGCCGCCCTCCTGAAAGTCATCACGCTCAATTGCAACGGTATCCGGTCCGCGGCCCGCAAAGGGTTCTATTCATGGATGCACGGTCAAGATGCGGATGTGGTATGCCTTCAGGAGACCAAAGCCCAAGAGCATCAGTTGCCGCTCGAAGCCGCGGCGGTATCTCATTACACCGCCGTATTTTTTGACGCCGAGCGCCGCGGCTACAGCGGCGTGGCCATCTACGCGCGCCGGGAACCGGATCGTATCGTTCGCGGATTCGGCTGGGATGAATTCGATCGCGAGGCGCGCTGGCTGCAGTTCGATTACGGGTCGCTGAGCGTGGCTTCGGTGTACGTGCCCTCCGGTGCGATGGGCCCCTCCAGACAAGTCGTCAAGGAGCGCTTTCTCGAGTTATTTCGCCCGTTTTTAGCCAAATTGCGCGCAGACGGCCGCTCTTACGTCATCTGCGGTGATTTCAACATCGCGCATAAAGAAATCGACGTATACAATCCTCAGCGCTGCAGTCACATTTCAGGATTCTTCCCGCACGAGCGCGCGTGGATGGACCAGGTTCTCACGAACCTCGGGTGGGTGGACGCTTTCCGGCGGGTGAACTGCGCTCCCAAACAATTCACGTGGTGGTCCAATTTTCAGAATGCTTTCGAGCGAAATAACGGCTGGCGGCTCGACTATCATTTGACGACGCCGGATATCGCACCGGTTGTACGAAGCGCGGAAATTTATCGCGTGCAGCGGTTTTCGGACCACGCACCGGTAATCATCGAGTACGATCTCCAACTCCAGGGGTCCGAAAATGGAGCGGCCCGCGCGCTCGCCAAATAGGCCGGAGTGAACCTTGTCTGCATCGGGGGCGGCCCCGCGGGTCTCTATTTTTCGCTGCTGATGAAGAAGGCGGATCCGCGGCATCGCGTTCGCCTGCTCGAGCGCAATCGCGCCGACGACACGTTCGGCTGGGGTGTCGTCTTTTCGGATGCAACGCTGGCGAACTTACGGCAGGCCGACGCGCCCACGCACGACGCCATCGTTGACAGTTTTGCGCATTGGGACGACATCGAGATCCACTTCAAGGGCAACCTCATCCGGTCGGGTGGCCATGGCTTCTCCGGGATTGCCCGCAAGCGGTTGCTGCAGATTCTGCAGTCGCGAGCTGCGGAATTGGGCGTTGAGGTGCATTTCCGAAGTGAGGTCGAGGACCCGGACCAATTTCGCGACGCCGATTTGGTGATCGCTGCGGACGGGGCAAATAGCCGCGTGAGAACGCGCTATGCCGAGCACTTCGTACCGGACCTTGATACGCGCAAATGCCGGTTCGTGTGGCTGGGCACGACGCTTGCGCTGGACGCGTTCACGTTCATTTTCGAGCAAACCGAACACGGCTGGTTCACCGTTCACGCGTACCGCTTTGACGATACCACCAGCACGTGGATTGTCGAGTGCCGAGAAGAGACATGGCGCGCGCACGGTCTGCAGGACGCCGCCACCGAGCAGACGCTAGATTTTTGCGAGCGATTGTTCGAGCCGTATCTCAAGGGTCACCGGCTCATGGCCAATTCCGCACACTTGCGCGGCCGCGATTGGATCAACTTCACGCGCGTAAGTAATGCGAACTGGAGCTACGAGAACGTCGTGCTGCTGGGCGATGCCGCACACACGGCGCACTTTTCGGTGGGATCCGGGACAAAACTGGCAATGGAGGACGCCCTGGCGTTACAGCGGGCATTAGCCGAGGAGAGCACCGCTGCTGATGCTCTCGCCCGCTATGAGGGCGAGCGCCGCTTAGAAGTTTTGCGGCTGCAGAACGCCGCGCGCAACAGTACCGAGTGGTTTGAAAACGTGGCCCGGTACGCCGACCTGCCGCCCGAACAGTTCGCGTACAGTCTGCTGACCCGCAGCCAAAGAATCAGTCACGAAAATCTGCGGCTGCGCGATAGTACCTACGTCGAGCGAATCGAACGTTGGCTGGCGCGGGGAACCCAACCGGTCCCGCCGATGTTTACGCCGTTTCGTTTGCGCAACCTGGAACTGCGCAACCGCGTTGTCGTCTCGCCCATGGACATGTACAGCGCGGTCGACGGTATGCCCGGCGAGTTTCACCTGGTCCACTTGGGCGCGCGTGCGCTCGGCGGCGCGGGCCTGGTGTATACCGAGATGACCTGCGTGAGCCCCGAAGGGCGAATCACTCCGGGCTGCACGGGAATCTATAAACCGGAACATGCGGCAGTCTGGAAACGCATCGTGGCGTTCGTTCATCAATGGACGAAGGCCAAAATTTGCTTGCAGATCGGTCATAGTGGCCCCAAGGGCTCGACGAAACTCATGTGGGAGGGTATGGACGAGCCGCTTGCGGACGGAAACTGGGAAATCATCGGTCCCTCCGCGATCCCCTACGGCCGGCAGAACCAGACGCCGTCCGAAATGACGCTGCGCGACATGGAGCGCGTCAAACACGAATTCGTACGCGCCGCGCAGTATGCGGTGCAGGCTGATTTCGATATGCTCGAACTGCACTGCGCGCACGGATACCTCTTGTCCAGTTTCATCACGCCGCTGCAAAACAAGCGGACCGACGCCTACGGCGGCTCCCTGGAAAACCGGCTGCGCTACCCGCTTGAAGTATTCCAGGCAATCCGCAAGGTATGGCCGGATGAGCGGCCGATGTCGGTGCGCATCTCCGCGACCGATTGGCATCCCGAAGGCATCACGGCGGACGACGCCGTCGAAATCGCTCGCGCGTTCAAGATTGCGGGCGTTGACCTTATCGACGTCTCCACCGGGCAAACGACACGTGAGGCGCGTCCCACGTATGGCCGGATGTTCCAGACACCGTACGCCGACCGCATTCGCAACGAACTGGCGATGGCGACGATGGCCGTCGGAAACATCTTCGAAGCCGACCACGTCAATAGTATTATTGCCGCCGGACGAGCGGATTTGTGCGCGCTCGGCCGGCCGCACTTGGCCGATCCGAACTGGACGCTTCACGCCGCCGCGCAGCTTGGATACACGGAAATGGAGTGGCCCGTTCAATACCTTCCGGGAAAGGCGCAGCTCGAGCGCAATCTCTCGCGCGCGAGCGAAGTAAGCACGCACATATGACCGCGGACCTGCGGGATACGCATGCCGTCGTAACGGGCGGAAGCCGTGGTATCGGCCTAGCTATTGCGCAAACGCTTGCATCCGCCGGGACGCGCGTCAGTGTCGTGAGCCGCAGCCCGGGCGCGGCTGCGGGTGCGTTTTTCTGCGCGCAAGCCGACGTCATGAACGAGGCGCAGCTTCAAGCGGCCTTTACCGCATGCCGCGATCGATACGGACCCATTACCATTTTGGTCAATAACGCCGGACTGGCCGAGTCGGCCCCATTCAAACGCACCGGAAGAGACATGTGGGATCGCGTCATTGGTACGAATCTTACCGGAACCTACCTGTGCACCCGGATGGTGTACGAGGAGATGCGCGCCGCTAATTGGGGACGCATCATCAATATTGCGAGCATTGCCGGGCTTTTCGGCGCGCCGTACATCGCCGCATATTGCGCAAGCAAACACGGAGTCGTGGGGTTTACGCGGGCTTTGGCCGCCGAAATCGAGGGCAGCGGGGTAACGGTGAACGCGATCTGCCCCGGCTATACCGAAACGGCAATGGTGGAAAACGCCGTGCGTAACATTGTCGCACGTACGGGCTTGGATGAAACGCAGGCGCGCGCGCAACTCGCCGCCACCAACCCGGGCGGACGATTCGTCAGCGTGCAAGAAGTTGCGGCGCAGGCACTGGAGTTGTGCCTAAACGGCGAGAACGGCCGCGAAATCGTCCTTCCGCAATAGCTGTGGCGGGACACCGTTATGCGCCGTACCAACGAAGCTCGGGCCAAATTTGCGGCAACGGTGCGATCGGTTCCGTGCACAAATAGATCGGCGCGGGTCCTTCCACTACCCACTTATAGGCGTTCCCGTATGTCGTCACAAGCCGCACGTGACGGTACAACCGCCGTATGCGCTCTATCTGCGTGGCTCCCACGACGATCATCGTTCGGCCGTCGTAGCCGCGCGTGCCCCAGAGATAATACGTGTTTTGCGAACTGATTGCGGGCGGCAAACCGTAGCGCGGCCCGAAAAAGTCCAACGCCCCCGCGTCGCCGTACGTGTCGGCAAACACCGCGGTACGCCTGCGGACGATCGGCGGCAGCGCATCATACACACCGGCTACTGAACGCGCAAGGCCGTCCCACCCGAATTCCTCGGCATATACCGGCTGAATCAACCTGGGCGGCGTGCCGTCTTGGCCGGTCAGGTGCAGCACACGGGTATACGCGATAAGACGATTTACCGGCAAAACCGGCAATGCGAGCGGCAAGGTTACAAGGGCCAGTAAGAAGATTGGAGTGACGATCAAGGCGCGAGCCGCGGGTTGAGGCACAAGCCGCTCGATCGCGACGGCGCCGGCGGCAAGCAGAGCGGCATATACGCCGATGATATAGTAGCCTTTCGCCTCCAAAACGATCGCAAAGACGAGCACGAAGACGAATGCCAAGCTCAGAAACCGGAAACGGCGGTATTGAACGTGGAATGCCGTGAGCAGCGCACCGCCGATCCAGACGCACGCGAGCGCGGGATTCGAGTAGACGAGTTGTTCGGTTACAAAGGCGAGGGCGTTTTGGCGAAAATCCGTGTACTCTAGCGAAACACCCGTCTGGAATGCATGCCGGTGTTCGAAGTCGCCAATGACGACGCAGACAAACGGCCACCCGTGTGCCCCTTGCCATACGATGTTGGGTAGCAACAGCAGCAGTGAGAGTGCCGCAGACCCCGCAAACCATTTTGAATACAGCACAGTCCGCTGCGGCGTGCACAGCAATGCGAGCAAGACGCTTACCGCGAAGAGCAGCATCGAATACTTTCCGTACATCCCAAACGTGAACGCCGCTGCGGCGAGCAGCCAGTAGCGCTCATCGCCGGAATTGCAAAGCCGCACGATTGCGTATATCAGCAGCGTCCACGAAAGCGGCTCGAACGATGTCGTCGTGAGCGTATTCCCGAGCAAAAGGTATGCCGGTAAAAGCGCCGCGAACGCGGCGGCGGCGAATTGCGCGAAGCTCCGGCCGCCCAGTTCCCTTGCCAGGTTGGCCGCCAGCCAAACGGTAAGCGCTGCCGCGATCATCGGCAACAGCCGTAGTGCGATCAAATTATAACCGAATGGTGCGGAAAGCCAGGCAGCTAGTGCGACCAGCGGCGGTTGATCCACGTACCCGAATGCCAAACGTTTGGAGCACGCGATAAAGTACAATTCATCGCGAAAATAACCGTAACGCCAAGCTGTGGCGGCGTGCAGCAGGAACGCCGCCAGGGCGTACGGCACCTACCGCGTCTCGCTTTTCCGTACGCGCAGCAACGTAAGCGCAAAGCCGATCACGGCCGCCCACATCACGGCGCCGAGCACGACGTTCCAATCCCACCAAAGGCCGGCGGTAATTCCCGTTACGACGAAATACGTAATGAAGTAACTGGCCGGAACCACCATGGCGAGGGTGCGCAGCGCGGCGGCGTTCGCATCGGAAGGGTGCAGCCGCGCGACGATTGCGTCGCCCGTTATGCCTGCTACCGCGCTCATTACCACAACCGTCATCAATAGCGGCGTATCGTTGGTAAAGGCGGCCGCGGCCGCGAAGTTCCCGAGCAGAAAAATCAGCGTAAGCGCCGGCGCACGCAGCGCAAGCGCCGTGGCCGCATATAACGCAAAGCCCGCCATGAGCGCGCTTTGAAACAGCACGACGAGAACCCCCATGCCTTGCTTGTAGTAGCCGATGGCGATCGCCGTTAGGTAATCCGGCGTGAAGACGGCCGTGGACGGTGGTGCGTTGATACGTCCCGCCGCAGGGTCGAAGGCGTAGGCCGTTCCGAAGTGCACGAGCTCCAACCAGGCGGCGAGCGCAAAGATGAGCGGAAGCTGCATGCGCAGCGTTTGCGCGGCAAATCGTTGCGCGAGGGTGGACACGATCGGCCCGCTGGAAACAAAGAACACCGCTAGGCCGAGCAGTTGATGCGTCGGACTCAGAAGCGCGTCAATCCCCTCTTCAACGCCGAAGAAATGGTGCCATATCATGTCGCCGATTCCGGCAAAGATGAAGATCGGTATCCCGAGCAGCGCATACCGGTATGCGTCCGGAAACGATCGTCGCTTGACCCAGAAGACCAATACCACCACGACCAGCGCCAGCATTCCCGAATAAAACACGGCATGATAGGGCGTAAAGAACGTTTCGACCGGTACGTGGCCGTGCGCCCACGCATCCAAAAAGAAACCGCAAGCGATCCACAGACTGCAAATGGAAACGAGCAAATCGAGCGGTCTGCTCGGTTCTGCGGTAAAGCGCATAGTTCGGGCTTACGATTCCGGCACAGACGCCGCCTGTCCCGGCAGGAAAAGCCGGGGCCGTACGACCAGTTAGCTGCGCATGCGAGCGATCTCGGGCGGGTCAATTACGTTGATGGCGACGTTACTGCTCGCGGGTTGCGCTGCAAACTCCAGGCCCGTTCCCGGTAATGTCCGGTTCACGTGGAACATTGCCTTGCCTAAACCGCTCCCCGCGGCCAACGCGGCCGTCCCGCAGATCGTCGCGATCAAATTTTCCGCGCCGGTCATACGCCGGGGGACGGATTGGCGCGGCAGGGTCGTCACGAGCACGAACGTGGCCAGCGTCGAAGTGCGCTCAAGCCTGTTCTCGGTGGACGTTCCGCGCCGGCATTTCGGCGACTTTTCTTTTGTACTGCACGTGCTCGACGTCCCCCCGATCTTCGTACGCGCGTATCGCCTTCGTGTCATCGCGCGCAATACAGCCGGCGTGCAGACCGAAGAAGATCTTCCCATACGGATTCAATGAGCACATGAATCTTCGCTGCGAAACGGACGCGCGCGTGTTGACGATCACGCTGGACCGGCCGGAGAAGAAAAATCCGCTTACGTTTGAGACCTATGAAAAGCTGCGCGAGCTTTTTAGCGACTTGGAGGCCGATTCCGGTGTTCGGGCCGTCGTGCTCACAGGAGCGGGCGGCAATTTCTGTTCCGGCGGGGACGTGCGGGAAATCATTGGACCGTTGACGCGCAGCTCGCCGGAAGAACTGCTGAAATTCACGCAAATGACCGCAGAGGTCGTCAAGGCGATGCGGCGCTGCCCACAACCGATCCTCGCCGCCATTGACGGCGTCTGCGCGGGCGCGGGTGCGATCTTGGCGATGGCTTCGGATCTGCGCTACGGTACGCCGCGCAGCGCCGTTGCGTTTCTGTTTGTGCGCGTTGGTTTGGCGGGCTGCGACATGGGCGCGTGCAGCATGCTGCCCAGAATGATCGGCCTTGGCCGAGCGTCGGAATTGTTGTACACGGGGCGGACTATGCATGCGGAGCAAGCCTTGGCCTGGGGCTTTTATAATGCGGTCTACGAGGCGGACGAACTGCCGGGAGCAGCCGCGCAAACTGCGCGGCGCCTGGCGGATGGCCCGGCATTTGCGCACGCAATGACCAAACGCATGCTGCGCGAAGAATGGGACCTGCCTCTGGACGCGGCAATCGACGCGGAAGCCCGCGCGCAAGCGCTTTGTATGCAGACCAACGATTTTCGCCGGGCCTATGAAGCGTTTGTAGCCGGTGTGCCGGCCGTGTTCGAAGGCAATTGATGGCGCGGTTTTTTCGCTGGCCGTTCTTCGAAGAACGTCACCGCGCGTTTGCGGCCGGCCTGGCTGCGTGGCTCAAAGGTTCACCTTCGCCGCCCGGCCTCTCCGAAGATACGGCCGTACGCCGTTGGGTGCGCGAACTAGGAAATGGCGGCTGGCTGCAGCCATGCACGACGCACGACGTGCGCGCGTTGTGCATCGCACGGCAAACGCTCGCCCAGCACGATGCGCTTGCGGATTTTGCATTTGCCATGCAGGGGTTGAGCGCCGGGCCTATCGTGTTATTCGGCACAGGCGAGCAGCGTAAACGGTATGTCGAGCCGTTGGCCCGCGGCGCAACCATCGGTGCTTTTGCAATCACCGAGCCGCAAGCGGGTTCCGACGTTTCGGCCTTGGCAGCGCGCGCGCGCCGTGAGGGCGACCACTACATCCTGTCCGGAATCAAAACGTACATCAGCAATGCTGGAATCGCGGACGTCTACGTTGTTTTCGCTCGTACGAGCGATGATGGCGCGCGCGGTATTTCTGCGTTCCTCGTGGATGCGGGCACAACCGGACTTACCGCTTTAACCGATATCGAAACGATTGCGCCGCACCCGATCGGCACGCTGGAATTGAAGGAGGCGCGGATTCCGGCCGGTGCTCGAATCGGCGAGGAGGGGCAAGGCTTTAAAATCGCCATGGCGACGCTCGACGTCTTTCGCGCCACCGTCGGTGCGGCCGCCGTAGGATTTGCGCTGCATGCGTTCGAGGAGACATTGGCGCACGTGCGTTCTCGCAGGCTGTTTGGCCGCACGCTTGCGCAAATGCAGTTGACGCAATCAAGGATTGCAGAGATGGCGACGGAGATCGATGCGGCGGCGCTGCTGGTGTACCGGGCGGCGTACGAACGCGATACGGGAGGCCGCGTGACGCGCGAGGCGGCAATGGCGAAGTGGTTCGCGACCGAGGCGGCGTCCCGGGTTGCCGATGCCGCCGTGCAACTCTTGGGTGCCAAAGGCGTGACGCGGGGTCAGGCCGTCGAGCAAATCTACCGAGACGTGCGCGCCCTGCGTATTTACGAAGGCGCAAGCGAAATCCAGCAGCTGATCATCGCGCGCAGTATTCTCGAGCAAGAAGAAGCCTGATGCACAGCGCTCATATCGATCGCTTTGCGGCCGAGCGCCTTCCGCCGATGGAACAGTGGCCGGAGTTGCTGTTTTCGCTTGATGGGCTGAAATACGGCGAACGAATGAACTGCGCGTCGCTGCTGCTGGATCGTGACAACGCTCCCGATGCGGGAAGCCGCCGGTGCATTGTCGGCAGCGGTATAACGTGGACCTACGATGAGCTTCGAAGCCATGCGAATCGAATCGCTCGCGTTCTGGTGGACGACCTGGGCGTCGTTCCGGGAAATCGGGTGCTGCTGCGCGGGTTTAATTCCCCGATGCTCGCGGCGAGCTGGCTGGGCGTGATGAAAGCCGGCGCAATTGCGGTAACCACGATGCCGCTGTACCGTGCGATCGAGTTGCGTACGGTTGCCGATCGCGCCGCGGTTACTCACGCGCTGTGCGAGGCGCGCTTGGGCGACGAATGGCGGTCCGCGATGAGCGATCGCCCTGATGTACGGACGCTGTATTTCGGTGAAGGTGACTTGGAAGATCGCATGCTTGCGCGGACGGACACGTTTGAAAACGTGGACACGTATGCGACCGACGTGGCGATGATCGCGTTCACTTCCGGTACGACGGGCAGGCCCAAAGCCGCCGCGCATTTTCATCGGGACATCATGGCGGTGTGCGATACGTACGGACGGTATGTTCTGCAGGCGAACTGCGAGGATCTGTTTACGGGCAGTCCACCGCTGGCGTTCACGTTCGGTTTGGGCGGCTTGCTGCTGTTTCCGCTGCACATTGGAGCCGCGAGCCTGCTGTTGGAGCGCGCGCAGCCCGAACTTCTGCTTGCCGCAATCGCGCAGCATCGCGCAAGCGTATTGTTCACCGCTCCGGTAGCATACCGTGCGATGGCCGAACAGCTCGGGCGATACGACGCTTCTTCGCTGCGCATCTGCGTTTCCGCGGGCGAAACGCTGCCGCTTCCGGTTTGGCAGACGTGGTATGAACGTACGGGTATAAAGATTTTGGACGGGATCGGCAGCACCGAGATGCTGCACATCTTCATCGGCTCACCGCGTGAAGAAGCCATCGGCGGGTCTACCGGGCGGGCAGTTCCCGGATATATCGCGCAAATCCACGATGACCAAGGCCGTCCGGTCCCATCCGGCACCGTTGGACGTTTAGCCGTCAAAGGCCCCACGGGGTGCCGTTACCTGGACGATGACCGGCAGACGACGTATGTGCAAAACGGTTGGAATTATCCCGGCGATGCGTACCGCATGGACGACGGCGGTTATTTTTGGTACGTCGCACGCACCGATGATATGATCATTTCATCGGGATATAACATTTCGGGCCCCGAGGTGGAACAGGTCTTGCTCGAGCACGCCGACGTAAAAGAATGCGCGGTCGTCGGCAAGCCGGATCCGGCGCGAGACACCAATATCGTGAAAGCCTACGTTGTTTTGAAGGCCGGCGTGGAAGCAAACGCCGCAAAGGCCGAAGAGCTGCAGACCTTTGTTCGCGACCGCGTAGCGCCGTTTAAAACGCCGCGCGAGGTGGAATTCGTGGACGAATTGCCGCGGACGGAAACCGGAAAGGTTCAGCGTTTTCGACTGCGCGCGCGAGCGGCTTTGCCGATCAACGGGTAAAGCGCACCGTCGTCTGCCACCGATATGCGCCCGGTAAACGCCTGCCGCGCACATTTGTGCAGCGCTTGCGCGCGTTCCGACTGGGAATAATGGGTTAGGACTAAATGTTTTACGCCGGCCTGCTGGGCCATGGTTGCCGACTCGGTTGCGTTGGAGTGGCCCCTACGCCCGGTTTCGGTACCCTTCGCGCCCAATCCGCATTCGCATAAGAAGATGTCCGCCTCGCGGGCGAGATCGGTGACCTGGCGGCACGGCGCAGTGTCCGACGAAAACGCGATCGTGCCGTCGCGCAAGGCAATTCTCATCGCATACGCGTCGATGTAGTGCCGTGTCTTCGCGAACGTTACTCGCGCGGACGCCAGGTCCAACATTTTGGCGGGGTTGTATTCGTGCAGTTCGATAACGCCGCGGAAAAAACTAGCGCCGGCAGCGAACGGCGAAACGACGCTGGAAAGCGCGCGCCGGCCGCCGGGCGGAAGAAAAATAGGCAAAGGAGAGCGCCTGGTCACCTGATACTTTAACGCATACCGTAACGGAACGATGTCCAAAAAATGGTCGGCGTGCATGTGTGAAATCAGCAGCGCGTCCAAGCGGCGCAGGTCCACCACCATGAACAGTTTGGAGAGCGCCCCGGATCCGAGCTCCAGCCCCAGCGTAACGCCCGCGCTGCGGATCACGTACGCGCTGTTCGCGCGGTTCGGACGCGGCACTGCGGAACTCGAACCGACGACGTGCAGCGCGCTACCGGCCTTCGTCAACCGCCGCGTCCTGCTCGCGCCAGGGATCCGGCAGCGTCAACCGCTGCAGTCGTTTAGGAAACACGCCTTCGGGATATTGCCGTAACCACTGGTCGGCGCGGATCGCCAAGTACTCGAAATCGTGGTACTGGCCAGCACCGCGCGAGCGCCGCATGATCGCGATTACCGGTGCCAGCGCTCTCCAGTAATAGCGGATCAACCTCGAAAAGAGATCCATAAACGTCTCTTCGGATATGAGGCCGTGTTTCAGCAAGGTGCCCATCGCGTTAAACCAGTTGCATGCGATGAGCTCCGGGTGCACGTCGGTGTTCACGAATCCGATTGTCGACAAATCTTTTCGGTAAGCCGGGTCTTCCAGGCGCTCCGGCAGGTGTTGCTGTACGTAGTGAAGCGCGTTTTGAACCGCCGGTGAGCGAAAATCGGCCTCCAGTGAAAGAAGCCCTTCAAGTTGATTGCTGGCGCGCATATGCCGCAACTGAACGAGCGCGGCGATTGCGCTTGCACCGATGACAACCACCGTTCCCGCGGTCGCATAAGCGGTAATCGCCTCGGGGGTCACGGCGGTATCACCGCGGTTGCTTCAATCTCTATTTTTGCGCCGTCCTCCAGCAATGCGGCAACCTCGACCAGGGTCATGGCCGGATAAAATCCGCCGATAATGCGGCGATATGCCTGACCGATGGTTTGCCGGGCTGATAGGTATTCCGCGCGATTTGTCACGTACCACGTCATGCGTACGATGTCGCCCGGTGCGCCGCCGGCAGCTTGCAGAACCGTGACGACGTTACGCAATGCTTGTTCGGTTTGGCCGGCAAAATCTTCGCAGACGAGATGCTGCTCTTCGTTCCAGCCGATTTGGCCGGCAAGAAAAACCAGCGTGCCGTTCGCTGCTACCGCGTTGCTGTAGCCCCGGGGCGCCCTCCAATGCGCCGGCTGCACGAGACGGTGCCGCGTGCTCACGCGTAATCCGCCGCGGTCGTCAGGTCCCTACCCGCACCCGTCTTGAACGCCGCGAGTAACAATGTTACAACCGCCGCGGTGACCAGGTTTGCCAGGAGCGCGCAAAACACAATTGCGGCACTGATTTTATGCCCGGCCGCCGAAAATTGGAAAACCGAAGAGAACCCCGTCCAGACCGCCATCCATGTTGCAGCGCTCATTCCCACGCACCATCCGGCAAGGAGCGCTACCGGATGCAGACGCCGGGTATACAACCCCAAGACGAATGCGGGAAAAATCTGCACGATCCACGCCCCGCCCAGTAATTGGAAATTAATCGCAAAGAGCGGCTTGATCGCAACGGCAATGATGAATGAGGCGGTCAGCACGCACAATGCGAGACCGCGCGCAATGCCGAGTTCGGAACTGGGCCGCTCGCGCCGCGCGCGGAACGACTGCAGGATATTGCTGGCAAAAAGATTTGCCGCGCCAATCGACATGACGGCCGCAGGCACAAGCGCGCCCATGACGATGGCCGCAAATGCAACGCCGGTAAACCATGAAGGGAAGAAATGAACGAACAATTCCGGAACGGCCTGGTTGTTGTTCGTGAGCTTGATGCCGGCCGCCAACGCACAAAAGCCCAGGAGCGTGATGAATGCCAGCAGGAGGCTGTACAACGGCAGCAGCGCGCAGTTCCGGCGTATGACGTTTGCGTTTCTGGCACTCAAACAGCCCGTGACGCTATGCGGGTAAAGAAAGAGTGCCATCGCGGAACCCAGCGCAAGCGTGGCATATGATGCATATTGACCCGGCAACAGCATCGTGCTTGACGCTTTAGGTCGTGAGGCTAGGACGCTTTGCGCGCTCGCGAAAATGTGCGCCCATCCGCCGAGGTGGGATGGGATCACGGCCAGCGCCGCAATGACCGTAATGTAAATGAGCGTGTCTTTGACGAAGGCGATCATTGCGGGCGCGCGCAGACCGCTGATAAACGTATATGCCGCCAGCAAAACAAAACCGGCGATCAAAAACGCAACCGGCGCGATGTGTGCCGCGGACAATCCCACGTCCTCCAGTACGGTTTGCATACCGATGAGCTGGAGTGCGATATACGGAAGGATGGCCAGGACACCGGTTAGAGCAATCACAAGCTCGAGGGCGCGGCTGCCGTAGCGATCGTGTACGAAATCCGCGGCCGTGACGTAGCCGCGCCGCTTGGCAATTGTCCAGAAGCGCGCCATGAAGAAAAAGGTCAGCGGATACGCCAGCGTCGTGTACGGCACCGCGAAAAACGCAAGAGCTCCGGCTCCGTACGCGAGCGCAGGCAGCGCAATAAACGTGTAGGCGGTATAGAGATCGCCGCCAAGCAAAAACCAGGACACGACCGTTCCGAAATTACGTCCTCCCAGTGCCCATTCGTCCAGGCTGGCGACGGCGGCTCTGCGCCATCGGGCGGCAAGAAAACCAAGAACGGTGACCCCTGCAATGAGTACGAAAAAGATGACCGTGCCGCTACTCACGATCCGGCTCCTGCGTCAACGCGTACACGATGCTGACGATTACGGCCGAAACAACGATTTGAAGAATCTGATACCAGTAGAAAAACGGCAACCCGAATAACGGGGGCCGGGCGCGCGCATAGAGCGGCGGCACAAGCGTGGCGGCAAACGGCAACAGGAGTAACCAGTATGAGGAGCGCTTGCTCACCCCGCGACCCTTCGCGGGTCAACGTTCCATGCCTTGCGTACGCGCGGCCCACAACGCGCTGCGCGGGACGCGCCCCAGCATTTGCGAGATCGCCACACCGGCAATGCACAGGACCGCGCCGGCGGCTTGATGCGCTTCAATGCGGGCACCCAGCAAAACGACGCTGAGCACACCCGCGATAATGGGAACACCGAACTGAAACAGCGAGGTCCGCGCCGCCCCAAGACGTGAGATGCCGTAACTCCAAACCGGGTATGTAAGCAGGATTGGAAAGATGAGCGCGTACGCAAAGATTCCCCAATCCACAGGCGTGAGGCGGTACCAATTCTGGTGCATCATCTGCGGAATTGCGCCGGGCAAAATCATCGCCGATCCGAACATCATCGAAATGACCAGTAGCCCGACCGGCGTATAGCGATCCAGCAAACGCGCGCTGATCACGTTGAAACACGCGAACACCGCTGCCGAAACCAGCGTAAGCCCGTCACCGGTTCGGAATGTGGCGTGCCCTGCGAAGGCGCCTTCGAAGATTGCTACGCCGAGCAGCGCGATCACCGCACCGATCCACCTGCCGGCGTTCACACGTTCGTGACCGCGGATCGCAACGATTGCCAACGTCATCAGTGGCGAAAGTGTGGCCAGCAGCGCCGATGCAAACGCGGTCGTGTGCGCCAAGCCCAAAACCCACAGGTATTGGTATACGCCGTATCCCGCCGCTCCGCACGCCAGCAACAGCGGCACGTCACGGCGCTCGATATGCACGCGTTCGCCGAGCAACTTGGCGAGCAGGAACGCCAGCGGCACCATACAGATGAACCGCAGTCCGGTAAACGCCAGCGGCTGCCAGTCGTGCAGTACGAACTTCACGGCGACCGTGTTGAGCGCCCAAACCGTTACAACATACGAGAGCCCGAGGTAGACTCGCGCTTTTTGCAAGGTCACCGTGCGGTTTTGGGATTGGATTGAACGGTTTGGGATTCGGATTTAATACGTCCAGCGTGCGGGTGAACCCGGTGAAACCGATGTGTCATGCCAGGCCTCTCCCGAGGTGCAGTGACCGTCGCTCGTTCGCCGGTAGACGACATGGATCGCGGTGTCGCCGGTCGTACCGGGTAGCGGCGATGCGCACGGATCGAAGCTCGCGCGCATGCCGCCGTCGTCTCCCGTTTGTAACGGTTCGCCTGCTGCGTCAAGCCGAATGTCACGCGCTCCTGATACGACCACGTACGGCGGCGTACGCAGCGTGCGCAGCACAAGTACTGAGCTTTGTGCCGCCAGCTGCTCTCCGCCGCTGCCCGTGACGATAACTGAAATGCGCGCACTGATTCGCCCTTCGTCGACATAAGGATTTTCCTGCTCACTTCGCAGGCAGCTGTTCTGAGTGGAACACGAGTCTTCCGGGTCAGCTGCATACCCAGTAAAAACGATCGTTTCGGCCGCGCGATAAGCGCACGACTCCTCCGTGTCGACGCATTGCGCAGCCATCGGAGCGATAGCTGGAATTGCCTGAAGCGGCACACCCTGCTGCGCAGCCGACGCGAGCGTTTGCATGGCTGCCGACCTCGCTCGATCGTAGCCCGCGATAAGCGCTTGTTGCGCCCCATGATGAATGACCGCCCGCGTAACCGCCAACCCCGAGCACAAAAACGCTCCAGCGACGATCGCCATAAGGACTGCAGCGAACGCGGCGTTGAGCAGCACGAACCTCGTTCCTATCGGGAGGGATGTGACGCAAGCCCGGATCGCCCGACGGGCGGGCCGGGCACGAGGCCGGGTCGCGTGATCGACGTGCCGGGAACGGGCGCAAGCACGGCAAGAGTGCCGCGCAGGCTGACGGTCGCGGACCGATTCGTGCTTTTCGGATCGCCCGGATATGAAACGGCTACATCAATCGCAGCGCTTTCCGGCGATCCCTCGACGTGCGTGCGCACGGTCACGGGAACGTTGGTAGGCATCGCGTCCGGCCCCGCGATTGCGACGCGAGCCTGCCATTCGGTATCACGGGGCAAATCCGGTGAGCCATACTTATAGGCGTCCTGTGCGAGGCGCAGCGTCTGTTCCGCCAGCAACGTGGCCGCGCTCCGGACCGCCCCGTCCGGATGTGCCGCAAAACGCGCAAACACCCCCATCGCACCCAGCAATCCCGCAACCCCAACCGAAATAACCGCCGCCGCAAACACCACTTCAACAAGGGCATAGCCGCCTTGATCCCTCACCGCCATTACAAAACCCAGTACCCGCCCAACCCGTAACCGAGCCCTCCGCCTAACCCGAATCCGAGCCCCCGCCTTTCTCATCGTGAGCCTGTCTTTTTGTCATCCTGAGCCTGTCGAAGGACAGCCGAGCCCGTCGAGGCCGGCGCACGCTTCCCCAGCTCGGCGGTGGGTTCGACAAGCCGCAATGACATCGGGGGCGTAAACAGCTAAGCGGTTAGCGCCGTGAGAAAACCGGGCAGTACGACGGCGTCGTTGACGAGGCTCGGACTCCTTGATATACTCCCCTGGTTCGGTCCCACCCCGCCGGTGTGGCCGACTTTGTGTGTCTGCATTCAGCCGGCGCTTTGTCCCCTGGGCGGTCGCTTTGTTCGTAGGAGTTTTAGGTTTGCCGACCATCAGTCAGCTAGTACGGAAGGGCCGCGAGAAGGCCGAAAAAAAGGTCAAGACGCCGGCCTTCCGCGTCATTCAGACGGGACCCAAGCCCGGGCACCCCGACTTGCCTTTGCGCACGTTCGAAGTCGCCGGCAACCCGCAGCGGCGCGGGGTTTGCACTCAAGTGAAGACGGTCACCCCGAAGAAGCCGAACTCGGCGCTTCGCAAAGTCGCACGTGTCCGCCTGACCAACGGCGAAGAAGTGACGGCGTATATCCCCGGTATCGGCCACAATCTCCAGGAGCACTCCGTGGTTTTGGTGCGTGGCGGCCGCGTAAAGGATCTGCCGGGTGTTCGCTATCACATCATTCGCGGCACGCTGGACACCTCCGGTACCGCCAATCGCAAGCAAGGCCGATCGAAGTACGGCGCGAAGCGCGCCGCCAAAAAGTAACCACGCTATAAAGGAATCAGATGCCACGTAAAGGTCCGGCTCCGAAACGCCAGATTCTCCCCGACCCGCGCTACAACTCGAAAGTGCTCGCGCGTTTCATTAATAAGGTGATGCTCCGGGGCAAGAAGTCGCTGGCGGAGCAAATCTGCTACGGCGCGCTCGAAATCGTTACAGACAAGAGCGGTCGTGAAGCAATGGACGTTTTCTCACAGGCGCTCAGCAACGCGATGCCGCTGGTTGAGGTTCGTCCGCGCCGCGTGGGCGGAGCGACCTATCAGGTGCCGATGGAAGTCCGTCCGGATCGCCGCCAAGCGCTGGCGATGCGTTGGCTTATTGGTTTCGCGCGCTCGCGGGCCGGCCGCTCGATGGAGGAAAAACTTGCCTCCGAGCTTATGGATGCGGCGAACAACACCGGCGCTTCAATCAAGAAGCGCGAAGATACTCATAAGATGGCCGAGGCAAATAAAGCGTTTGCCCACTACCGCTGGTAATTCGTAGATCGTTTAACATGGCTGCAAGACAATTTCCCCTGGAACGAACCCGCAACATCGGCATCGCCGCACACATCGATGCCGGTAAGACGACATGCACCGAGCGTATTCTTTTCTACACTGGCCGGACGCATAAGATCGGCGAAGTGCACGACGGCGCCGCCACGATGGACTGGATGGTGCAGGAGCAGGAACGCGGCATCACGATTACGTCCGCCGCGACGGCATGCACCTGGAACGATACCCGCATCAACATCATCGATACGCCTGGCCACGTGGACTTCACGGTTGAAGTCGAACGCTCGCTCCGGGTGCTCGACGGCCTGGTTGCCCTGTTTGATTCGGTGGCGGCTGTTCAGCCGCAGTCCGAGACGGTCTGGCGCCAAGCCAACAAGTACAAAGTGCCGCGAATCATCTTCGTCAACAAGATGGACCGCATGGGCGCCGACTTCTTTAACGCCGTCGACAAGATCAAAGAACGCCTGGGTGCGAACGCCACGCCGATCCAAGTACCGATCGGCGCGGAAGACAACTTCAAGGGCGTGGTGGACCTGTTCACGATGCGCAAGATCGTCTACACGGACGATCTTGGTTCGACGATGGAGCAAGAGCCGGTGACCGACGCCGACGGCGAGCTGAAGACGCTTGCCAATACCTGGCGCCAGAATCTGGTTGAGAACATTGCGGAACAGGATGAAGAGCTGCTCGAGATGTTCTTCGACGGCAAAGAGCTGCCGATCGATCGGATGAAGCAGGCCTTGCGCAAAGCGACGATTGCCGGCACGGTGCTTCCCATGCTGTGCGGTTCGGCTTTCAAAAACAAGGGTGTTCAGCCGCTGCTGGACGCCGTCGTCGACTACATGCCTTCGCCGTTGGACGCCAAGCCAATTATCGGCAAGGACCCCAAGTCGGATCAAGAAATCACGCGCAAGCCGGATGACAACGAGCCCTTCGCCGCGCTCGCGTTTAAAATTGCCACGGACCCGTACGGCAATCTAACGTACTTCCGGGTATACTCCGGCACGCTTGATAAAGGCTCGTACGTCTATAATTCGCGGTCGGGCAGGAAAGAACGCATCGGGCGCATCCTGCGTATGCATGCGAACCATCGCGAAGATATCGATTCGATTGGCGCGGGTGACATCGCGGCCGCGGTCGGTCTGGCCGACACGCGTACCGGTGATACACTTTGCGAGGAAAGGCATCCGATTATGCTTGAATCGATCACCTTCCCGGAACCGGTGATCCATCAGGCAATCGAGCCGAAGACCAAGGCGGATCAGGATCAGCTCGGCAAAGGCTTACAACGGCTTGCGCAGGAGGATCCGACCTTCCGAATGTCCACCGACGAAGAGACGCAGCAGACGATCATCGCCGGTATGGGCGAGTTGCACTTGGAGATCATCCTGGACCGTTTGCGGCGCGAGTTCAAAGTTGAAGCCAACGTCGGCAAACCGCAGGTTGCTTACAAAGAAGCGATCACTAAAACCGTTGAAGAGCAAGGCAAATTCGTTCGCCAATCCGGCGGTAAAGGCCAGTACGGCGACGTTACGCTCCGCGTGAGCCCGCAAGAGCCGGGCTCGGGATTCGCCTTCGAATGGAAAATCGTCGGCGGCGCGGTACCTAAGGAATACGCTAAAGCCGTTCAAGAAGGTGTCAAGGAAGCCTCGCAAAGCGGCGTCCTTGCGGGTTATCCCGTTCTCGATTTCAAAGTCGAGGCGATCGACGGTTCGTATCACGACGTTGACTCTTCCGAAATGGCATTCAAAATCGCCGCTTCAATGGGGTTCAAAAAGGCGAACCGTTCAGCCGGGCCGATTCTGCTCGAGCCGATCATGAAGGTCGAAGTAACCACGCCCAAGGACTATATGGGCGCGATCACCGGCGACCTTAATCGCCGCCGCGGAATGATTCAGGCGACGGAAGAAGCGCCGGGCGGTGCGCAGGTAATCACGGCCAACGTTCCGTTGTCCGAGATGTTCGGCTACGCCACCGATATGCGATCGGCCACGCAAGGGCGGGCGACGTACACGATGGAGTTTTCTCACTACGAAAAGGCGCCGAAGTCCGTCGAAGAGGAAATCGTCGCTAAAGCTGCCGGCAAGAAAACCTCGGCGGCATAGTCAGTTTTGTCACGGTATCACTACAACCAACAGAAAAGGAAATAGCGAAAGCGAATCATGGGAGCGAAGGCTAAATTCGAACGTAGCAAACCGCACGTGAATATTGGAACGACGGGGCACGTCGACCACGGTAAGACAACTCTTACTGCGGCAATAATCAACTGCCTCGCCACCGAGAACGCGAATATTCAAAAGCGCAACGTCGACGACATCGACAACGCGCCCGAGGAGAAAGAACGCGGTATCACCATCGCGATCTCGCACCAAGAGTACGAGACCGCGAAGCGTCACTATGCGCATGTCGATTGTCCCGGTCACGCAGACTACATCAAGAACATGATCACCGGGGCCGCACAGATGGACGGCGCAATCCTGGTCGTCTCCGCGACCGACGGCCCGATGCCGCAAACGCGCGAGCACATTCTGCTCATGAAGCAGGTCGGCGTTCCGTACATCGTCGTCTTCCTCAACAAGGTTGACATGGTCGACGATGAAGAGCTTCTTGAACTTGTGGAAATGGAAGTCCGCGAGCTGCTCAGCCAGTACGAGTTTCCGGGAGACGACACGCCGATTATCCGCGGCTCGGCGCTCAAGGCGCTCAATAGTTCCGGTAAGCGCGGCGACGCGGATGCGGATCCCATCTTCAAACTGATGGATACGGTCGACCAGTACGTCCCAGACCCGGTACGCGAAACGGACAAGCCGTTCTTGATGCCCGTTGAAGACGTGTTTACGATCACCGGTCGTGGAACCGTCGGTACCGGGCGCGTGGAACGCGGCCAGATCAAAGTCGGCGAAGAAGTGGAAATCGTCGGCCTTCAGGAGCAGACGCGCAAATCGGTCGTCACCGGTATCGAGATGTTTCGCAAGCTCCTCGATATTGGCATCGCCGGCGATAATATCGGCGTGCTCCTGCGCGGTGTCGATCGCAACGACATCGAGCGTGGACAAGTGCTGGCCAAGCCCGGCTCTATTAAACCGCACAAGAAGTTTAAAGCCGAGGTGTACGTTCTCTCCAAAGAAGAGGGCGGCCGCCACACCCCGTTCTTCGCAAACTACCGTCCCCAGTTCTACTTCCGCACGACGGACGTCACGGGGACCATCAAGCTGCCGGAAGGCGTCGAGATGGTCATGCCCGGCGACAACATCACGACGGATGTCGAGCTGATCACGCCGATCGCGTGCGAAGAGGGTCTTCGCTTCGCGATCCGCGACGGCGGCCGCACCGTCGGTGCCGGCGTCGTCACCGAAGTCTCCGCCTAAGTAGGGATTACATGGCTAAGCAGAAGATTCGCATCCGCCTCAAGGCGTACGATCACCGCGTGCTCGATCAGTCGGCCGAGCGCATCGTCGACACGGCGAAGCGCACGGGCGCGTTCGTCAGCGGTCCGGTTCCGCTCCCCACGGAGATCAACCGGTTCTGCGTCAACCGCTCGCCGCACGTCGACAAGAAGTCGCGCGAGCACTTTGAGATGCGCACGCACAAGCGCCTCATCGACATTCTTCAGGCGTCGCCGAAGACGATGGATGCGCTCATGCACCTCGACCTGCCGGCGGGAGTGGACATCGAACTCAAGGCCGGATC
>DASRSF010000276.1:0-7663 GCA_035656615.1 Vulcanimicrobiaceae bacterium
TTTCTTACACAAAGGAGTGGGCATGCATGTCCCCGCCGGAACACCTAAACGAGGTTAGCGCACGTGGATCTCCGGGCTGCGCTTCGAGAGAAGTTCGGTTTCGAAACATTCCAACCCGGACAGGAAGAAGTCATCGGCCGCGTCGTGGAAGGCCATGACACGCTGGCTATTCTAGCAACCGGTGCAGGCAAGAGCTTAACGTATCAGCTGTCGGCACTGCTGTTGCCAGGTACGACGGTGGTCGTCAGCCCCTTGATTGCCTTGATGAAAGACCAGATCGACATGCTGCGCGAGATGGGCATCAGCAACGTGGTCGCACTCAACTCCACCCTTTCGGAAGAACAAGAAGCTGCGGCGCTCGCACTGATCGCGGGCCACAGTATTAAAATTGTTTTCGTCACCCCGGAGAAACTGGAAGACGAAGCGTTCATGGCACTGCTGGGCTCTATTACGGTGCCGTTGTTCGTCGTCGATGAAGCGCATTGCATCAGCCAATGGGGACACGATTTCCGGCCCGCATATCTTGCCCTGGGTCACGTGATTGCCCGCCTGGGCCACCCGACGGTACTGGCGCTCACCGCCACCGCGACACCCGCGGTGCGCGAAGACATTCTGCACCAGCTCGGTATCCCGTCCGTCAAGCCTATCGTCAAAGGGTTCGATCGCCCGAATTTGATGTACGACGTCCGGCGCGCCGAAAAAGAAGCCGACAAGCTGAAGATCCTCAAGCACCTGTTCGCCGGGGACGAGCTGGAGGGAACCGGCATCATCTACACCGCCACGATCAAGAATGCGCTCGAGGTCCAAAAGTATCTGCAGGAGCAACTGGACATCCCGGCCGCGGTGTATCACTCCAAACTTCAAAAGCAGGATCGGACGGCGGTGCACGAGTTGTTCATGGACGAGCACATCCGTGCCGTCGTGGCGACCAATGCGTTCGGGCTAGGCATCGACAAGCCGAATATCCGGTTTGTCGTGCATTACGATCTGCCGGGTTCGGTCGAGGCGTACACGCAAGAAGCCGGCCGCGCCGGGCGCGACGGCCTGCCCTCGCGTTGTATTCTGATCTACCGGATGAGCGACACGCGCGTTCAAAACTATTTTCTGACCGGCAAATACCCGGACATCGAAGAAGTGCAAAAAGTTTTCGGGACGCTGGAACTCTTCGGCGGCCAGGCGGGCGGCGTTTCGATGACCGACTTGCGCAAGATCCTGCAGCTCCCGCTTACCAAGCTGAAAGTGATTCTCGCCCTGTTGAAAAAGGGCAACTTCATCGAGATGGCCGGCCGCTCCCAGTACGCGTTAACCGAAGAGGCGCGCAAGAATCGCGATCTGGTTCTTAACCTGGCCAGCTACGAGACGAAAAAATCGTACGATCAGAGTAAACTGGCGATGATGCTGCAGTACGCCGAGACGAACTCGTGCCGGCGGCGATTCATCCTCAATTACTTCGGTGAAGATTACGAACGCACGAGCTGCGGAGCGTGCGATAATTGTCTTCGCGCGGCCGCCGGGGTACGAGCGGTGCCCGCGAAACCCCAGGCCGGCGTTTCGGGATATCGCATATCGGATGTCGTGTTTCATCCCAAGTTCGGACAGGGCACGGTGGAGCGAGCCGAAAAAGACTTAGTCACCGTGCTATTTCCAACTGTCGGCTACAAGACGTTGCTCGCTTCAGCGGTGAGCCGCGGCGAAGCCAAAATCGCCTAACGCGTGACCCGAGCCTTTATGGGGGCAGCTGCGTTTAGCGCAGCCTGCTTACTCGCGTCCTCGCACGCCTCGCAAGCACAGGTGCCGCCGCCTGCGCCGATCTTTACCAGCCCGCCGCCCTCACCGGCCGCAAGCGGATCGCCCAATCCGGCGTTGCCGACTCCTGTGTACATTCCGGGAGCGACGCCGGCTCCGGCGCCTACGCCCACGCCCACGCCGCCGCCCATCGTCGTACAGCCGGCGTCCGCGCAGATTGCCGTCGGGACCTCACAGACGCTCTCGGTGGGTTCGGTATCCGGACAAATGACCGTGACCGTCGCGGATCCGGCGCTGGTCGAACTGGGTGTAGATCAAGCCGCGCGCACGGTGACCATTCTAGCAAAAAGTCCGGGAATGACGACGATCACCATCACCGATCAGCGAGGCGTGAGCGTGAGCGTACCGGTACGCACCGCCTATTACGCGGGCATCGTCGACTCGTTTGCGTCGGTACGAATTACGGGCGATCCCGCCGGTGCGGATTTCATCAAACGTTCGGCTTTGAACGCGGCCCTGCAACGGGTACAGACGCGTGCGGGAGCGCAGGTCGTAGCATCCGCAGACCAAATCTCGTACAACGCTTCGCTGGCGCAGGATGACATCGCAACGGTAAACGTACCGGTGTTCATTCAAGGCGAGCAGTATTTTCCGGTGGACGCCGTTACGCATGTGCTCGTCGAAAATGTGGCGGCACCAAAGATTATGCCGGACTCGCTTATGGTCAGTGACTTTCCGGAACGGCTGACCGAGAACGGCCAGCTCTTTACCGCAGACCTCAAGCGTACCCAGCCATCGCGCTTTTTGTACTTTCATTACAATCCGCCGGGCGAGCCCGACCGGCGAATCGTTCTTCGCGCGCAGAACCTTTCGCCCGAACCGGCAATCGTGCAGTTCATCAGCGGCCAAGGCGGCCCAAGCACGAACGAAATGCTGACCGGGCACGTCGCGACATATACATTTTTGCGCAACCTTGTCCAGAACCAGGGGCAGATCCTGACGATCCCCGGCAACGGCACGATGAATCTGGTGGAACAGCCGCTGCCGGCCAAATCCATCGTCTGCAACCTATTGCAACTGCGCGTCCTCAACGGCAGCACGGTCCATCTCACGCTGTTCGCGCAGAATTCGGTCAGTTCGCCCGATGCATCGCTGGCCTCAACGGAGCTGCTCTCCGGCGATCATCCGCACGCACGCGGAATTTACGGCATCCCGGAATTTCACTACAGCCGGCTTTGGAACGTCAACGATGCGTATCTGGAGTTGCCGATTGGCCAGAATCCGTTGCAAAATGCGCTCAAGGGCCAGGCGCTGGCGGGCGATTACGGCGTTCTGCAATCGTTCGTCATCAAAGTTCAGAACCCAACGTCCTCGCCGCAAGCAATCGCCATTTATGAAAATCCGCGCGGCGGGCGCGCGACGGGCACCTACCTTGTGGACGGAGTGCTGATCCAATCGCATCAGGTCCCGCCGTTCTCGCGGTATAAAATACGCCAGTACGTCGTTCCCGCTCGCGGATTTGTTCGCGTAACTATTCAAACTATTCCGGACAGCGGATCGAGCTATCCGCTGCGTTTGGTGTTTGCGCCCGACGACGGCAGCGTTGCTCCGGGTGCGCCGGGCTCGCCGGTCTACTAGCTAACGCGCCGAGAGCGCGCGATTGTAGACCCCGAGCATCGCCTGCGCGCTGGTCGCCCACGAAAAACGCGCGACGGCGCAAGCTCGCCGCTGCTGCGCCGTTTCGCGTGCCGCTGCAGGGTCGCGCAGTATCGTTTGCAGCGCTGCTGCCCAAGCGTGGTGATCGTCGACATCTACGATCACCGCGCTCTGGCCGGCAATTTCCGCAAGCGAGGCAGCGTTGGACACCACGAGTGGAGTGCCCGAACACAGCGCCTGCGCAGCCGGGTATCCGAAGCCTTCATAACGCGAAGGCACCGCAACCAGGCCACACTGCGCGTACAGTGCAAGCAGCTCAGCTCGCGAGACGTACCCGCGAAATTCGACGCGATCCGATACGCCGAGACGGGCTGCCAGAGCAACGCACCAATCATGGTACGGTGTGAAGGGCCCGACCGAAATCAGCCGCGCGTCCGGTGCGTCAACGAGCGCGCGCAATAGAACTTCCAGATTCTTTCGGCGTTCCACCGTTCCGGGCACCAGGATGAACGGATCCGTGCCGTGCGCTGCGGCCAGTTGGCAAAAATCGCTTGCAACGCCCGGGTAGACGACGTGGACGCGATCCTCGGGAATGCCGGAAAACGCGAGCACCTCCGCGCGAGAGAAATGTGAATCGACCGCGATCGCCGCAGCGCGTGCATACTGCTTCAGGGAAAACGCGCCAAAATACCACCGGGCATACACTCGCGCATGCTGCTGCACGCGAAGCCAAGCGACGTCATGAACCGTAACAACGCACGGCAACAACGACATCAACGGCATCGTGCCCGAAGCGCAGTGCAACAGGTCCGCTCCGCGCATGCGCGCACGTGCGGGAAGCACGACTTGATCCCACAGCACCCGCCGATCGAAGCGCCACGGATCGAGCCGGGGTTCGGTCAGCGCGACGATGTCCGTTCCTGCCGAGCGCAACGCCTGGGCCAAGCCGGCCGCGTACTCGCCGATGCCCGTCGCCGTTCCGAGCGACAGCTGCAGGTCCAGCGCGACCTTCATAGCTTTGCGTCGAGCGTTTGCAGGGGCGCGGAATTCGGATCGAGCGCGCGGCTTTTCGCCGCGTAGCGTAACGCTGCGGCCCGGTCGCCCTGCGCCAAGGCAACCAAACCCGCTCCGGCGTAAGCGTCTGCGCTGGCGGGGTCCACTTCAATGGCACGGTTGAAATCGCGGCTGCTTTCTTCGAAGACCTGCAAATCGTACGCTTGAAAACCGGCCGCGTTCAAATACTTTCCGGAAAGCGGCGAAAGCTGCATCGCGCTGCGGTAATCAGCCAGCGCTAGATGCGGCAGTCGCGCGCGGGCGGCCAGAACTCCCAGCTGCCAATAGGATTCCGCGACGCCGTCCGGATGCGTTCCGCCTTGCTGCAGGCGGCGGTTCAGCTGCGCTTGCAGGCGGTATGCCGCGCGGGGATCGCGCACGGCGATGCGGGCGACGTCGGCGTCGACGGCAGCGACGTCACCCGCACGCACGTACCAGAGCTGCGCCGCGGCTTCGTCGCCGCGCCGCTGCGCGATCCGCGCAAACAATTCGCTGCGCTCGGGTGAGGCCGGGAGCAGATCAGCGTAATGCTCCGCGCGCTC
This sequence comes from Vulcanimicrobiaceae bacterium, assembly GCA_035656615.1. Lineage (GTDB taxonomy): Bacteria > Vulcanimicrobiota > Vulcanimicrobiia > Vulcanimicrobiales > Vulcanimicrobiaceae > DASRSF01. The sequence goes on from DASRSF010000276.1 coordinate 4,998, forward strand.
TAATTCGTTCGAATCCAGCGCGGCGCGCGCCAGCATATCATCCACATACGGCGCCGGGCCTAAACGATTGAGCTGCCGGTACACCGCCACGCCTGCTGCACGGGGCAGCGCCGCCGGCAAGGAGTGCGCGGCGGCCGCGCCCGAAAAAATTGCATCCGAAGCGAGCTGCACAATCGCCAGCAGCACCAGCAAACACGCCACAACGCAGGCAAGCGCTATTGCGATAGCTCGGCTTCGTTGCGGATCGGCTAGAATTTTACCGTGTAGTTGAGATCGGCGCGCGTTTCGGTAAGATTGAAATTCGGCGAAAACGCGTCTTGATACCGGTATTGCCGCGCCGAAAGCGTGATCGCGCTCGACGTGTTCGGCAACTGATACGTGACGTTCCCTAGGTACGTATCTTTGCTGGCGTCAAAGCTGGGCAAAAGGGTGTTTCCGTAGTCGCCTTGATAGTGGGCCCGATCGTATTGCAACCCGACGGTGATCTGCCGGTTGACCGGAACGGCCACCTGTGCGCCGACACTTTGCGAGACGACGTTCGTCAAGCCGAAGTACGTTAAACCGGCTTGCGCGTCCGGATCGAGCGGAACGTAGGGAAACATGTTGGACGTCGCGTTGTTCAGATGTTCCAGACTGCTGGATAGACCGAGCTTCACCGAGCCGACGACATTGAAATTGGTTCCAGCGGTAAAGCTCTGGGCGGCAGCCTCGGGTGATGCCGTGCAAGCCGCCGCTTCGTCAGCGGTTCCGCACAGCTGCATGGCATGGAACGCGGTCTCGAAGTGCATCTTGCCGATGCGGCCCGGAACCTCGAGGCCCGTTGCGATCCCTTGGAGCTGCGGCGTGTAGGGTGCGTACTCGCCGAAGCGCACGGTGGACTGCGAAGGCAACGCTGCGGGCGGCGCGGTGTGAAGCGTCGTGGCACCTTGCACGGAATCTGAAATGTCATCGCGCACGGGCGCAAGGTTGGCGGGAGGCGCGCCTACGCGGGGCGCCGGAACGCGGACGGGTGTTTGTGAAGCGGCGTACCGGCTATACGCGACCTGAACGCGCGGTATGCCAAAACGAACGTTCGCCATGCCCGACCCGTGCGGCGCGGTTTGCGCCGCGGAAGCAAAGGCTGCGTCCTGCGCAGGGGCGATATTGAAGAGCGCAATTTCCATAGGGGAGACCAGACGTGCGGAGGTGCTCAACGTAGCAAAAAGCGACTCCGCAAGCGGGTTAAACATGCGCGCGGCTTGCAGTCCTCCCGGGCCGCCAGGCTGGGCTGCTCGCAGCGTACCGGCTTGCGCGAAGAGGCACAGCACACTGAGCACTGCATAAGCGCCGACGCGAACCAGCCGGGTCATGGAAGTTGCATACCCTCCTTGATCTTGTACTATTACTATCGGTTAAAAGCGGACTGGTTTCAATAGGTTTGCCGCTCTCTTATCCTCCCAAACCGATGTGGCGCCGGGCAATGAGTAAAGCGGCATAATCGTCTATAGGTCTTGGGGGTAACTGCAGTCCGAGCGGCAGCCACCGGCGCCAGCCCCCAGGGGGATTATCCGCAAAGTACAGCGCGCGGGCGCGATATGTGGTGTCCGTCTCGTCGATGAGGTGCACGGGCGCACCCAGGCTTCCGAGCTGGCGCTGCACTGCCTGGGCGTTCGTCCCGGCGCCCAACGCGACAGCCTTGATCGGGTGCGCCTGGAGCAGAGGCGCCAAGCGCTCGATAAGCGTGGCCACCGGTTCGATACCAAGCGCGATGGGTTCGGTGCGGCCTTCCTCGATCAAAGCCCAGCCGACTTTGCGGGTGCCCGGGTCTACGCCCAGGACGGCCCTGCCGCTCATTACTGCGCCGGAACCTTTTGGAGCGTCACGACCACCGGAACGCTGAAGGTATGCGGATAGATGTTGACCGCGGCGTACGCGGTCATGATGTACGTTCCGCTACCGGCAAGCATGCGCTGCATCTGCTGCGTATTGGGATAGCTGCGATTCAAAAAGACGTTGATCGCAAAGTTCGGCGGCATTCCCCGCTCCTCCATATTACGCGGTACGCCTCCGTTCAACAGCTCCGCGAGCGCCAGATCGGCGATGGCGTTCTTTCCGCCCGGAATCGGACCCAGCGTGGCGATCGCTTCACCGGCCGGCGCCAAAAGTTTATCGGGATAGGCGGTAATGCCGAAGTGTATCGGATCGTTGCGGTACAGGTTTTGATCCGCGGTCACGATAAGCACAACGTCGTTCTGGGACGTCCACGCATCCATCTGCGGACTTTCGGCGAGCGACTGCACGATCGTTTGGACGTTGGCCGGCGGTTGGTATTTCCTCAAACTGTATGGCGCGCGCGTATATTCGCGGTTGAGGTTGGCCACGGTTTGTTCGTAAAAACCTTGGACGATGTCGCGGCGCAGCCCCGCTGGCGCATTGACCGGAATTCGTCCAACCGAGGGGCCCATCAATGCTCCCAGATTGACTACGACGGGAGAGTTGGTGACCTTTTGCTCGAGCTCGTTCGACCGCGCCTGCGCCTTTTGAATCTCGGCATTGAGTTCGTTCAAACGGAAGAACGCGGTCTGCACCTGGTTCGAGGCAAAGATTGCGATCAGCGTAATCGCCAGCGCGATCAGCATGCCGGTTCCGACCGCGATAATCGTCGACGTATAACGCGGACGAATATT
>DASRSF010000277.1:0-5869 GCA_035656615.1 Vulcanimicrobiaceae bacterium
CCACCGCCTTGAGCGCCGCGATCAATTGCTGCGCGTCGTGATCGCTGATGATCTTTCCGCCGTGCAACGCGGTAACGTGCGCGAGCGAGCACCGTACGTCGAACGGCGCCAGGACCAGATCGCCTTCGAAGCACGAACCGAACTGCAACAGCTGCGAATCGGGCTCGCCCTTGAAGCGGCCGCCCCATTGAAGCCCCATCATGATATGGTCACCGCCGCCGCGACCGGTGGACGCAGCGCCAGCGTTTCCAGAGCAAGGCCGTGCAGCTTGATAAAGCCGGCCGCCGCCTGGTGATCGAACGCATCATCCTTTCCGTACGTTGCGAGCTGCTCCGAATACAGCGCGAAGCCGGATCGTATACCGGTCACCGTTGCCGTCGCGTTGTGCAACTGAATGCGAACCTCGCCGCTCACACGCTGCGCGGAAACGGCGTTGAACGCGTCCAAAGCGGTGCGCAGCGGTGAATTCCACAATCCGTCGTACACGAGCTCGGCGTAGCGCCGGTCGCAGGATGCCTTGAAACGCAATTCGTCGCGCGTCAAAACCAGCCGCTCCAGCGCGCGATGCGCCAAGATCAGCACGCTGGAGCCCGGACACTCATAGACTTCACGCGACTTGAGCCCGACAACGCGGTCCTCGACCAGATCGATGCGGCCCACGCCATGCCGCCCCGCAACGCGGTTCAAATAGGCGACCAGCGGCCAGCCTTGCAGATCCTCGCACGCCGGCGTCCCGGCCTGAAACGAAATGACGATCGTCTCGGGCTCCGCAGGACGTTTGCCGGCCGGCGCCGTCCAAGCGTATGCGTCTTGCGGTGGGGCGTTCCATGGATTCTCCAGAATGCCGGCTTCGATGGACCGGCCCCACAGGTTTGCGTCGATGGAATACGGCTTTTCCGCGGTATGCGGGATCGGTACGCCGTGCTGCGCGGCAAAGGCGATCGCATCAGGTCGCGAAAGCGGCTGCTCACGCAGCGGCGCTTTGCATTCCAGCAACGGATTCAACGCACGCACGCCGAGCTCGATACGAACCTGGTCGTTGCCTTTCCCGGTGCATCCATGGGCGACCGCCGTCGCACCGTGCAATTGCGCGGTCTGCACGAGCAACTGCGCGATGAGCGGGCGTGAGAGCGCCGCGGAAAGCGGATAGACGTCCTCGTAGAGCGCGTTGGCGCGCAATGCCGGAAACGCGAACTCACGAATAAAACGCTCCTTCGCGTCGATCAAAACCGCATCCGCCGCCCCCAGCGCGAGCGCTTTGGCCCGTACGGCCTGCAATGCCCGCGCCGCGCCTTCTCCGGCGGTTGCGTCGCTCTCGCCCAGGTCTGCAGTCAGCGCGATGACCCGGTGTCCTTCTAAAATAAAGCGTTTGAGCAGCACCGAGGTGTCTAAGCCGCCGGAATAGGCTAGTACGATGGTCTGTTGGTTCATGTATTCTCCTGGAGGTCGATGAAGCGTTGTGCCACGATCGCCGTATATTTTGGGTCTTCCACGACGACCATAATTGTGTCGTCACCACCGACAGTTCCCACAACCTCCGGCCACTGCGCCTCATCAATGGCCGTTGCAACCATCATCGCACTTCCGGGATGCGTTCGCAGCACAATAAGGTTGACGCTGGTCCGTACCGAGGTCACCAGTTCGGCGACCAAACGGTGCAGACGATTAGCGAACGATGCTTGAGCCGGCGGAAGCACGTATTTGAATTGCGCGTTCCCCTGGCTGCGCGGCACGGGCATCTTCACCAACCCGATCTCCTTGATGTCGCGCGAAATCGTAGCCTGCGTGGTCTCGAATCCCTGCGCGTCAAGCAATTGCGCAAGCTCGTCCTGCGAATGCACCGGCCGCGTAGCAACCAGAGTCAAAATTGCCCGCTGGCGTCGTTCTTTCATAATTCGTAGCCTTTTAGGTTGGCGAGCAGGGCGGCGAGAATGGCTTTTTGGATGTGCAAGCGGTTCTCGGCTTGATCGAAGACGACGCTTTGCGGGCCGTCGATGACCGCGGCTTCGACTTCTTGGCCGCGGTGCGCGGGTAAACAATGCATGAACACGGCGTGGGGGGCGGCATGCTTCATGAGCGCGGCGGTAACGGCATACGGCCCCATGACGGCGCGGTTGCGCTCGGTCGAAGCCTCCTCTCCCATGGACGTCCAGACGTCGGTGTACACGGCGTCCACGCCGCGCACGGCGCGCACGGCGCTCGTAAAAGCGCGGGGCTTCACGCCCAGCGGCTTTCCGAATGCTTTGATTTGGCGCAACATCGATTCCGAAGGACGGTGCGTGGGCGGACAGGCAAAACTGATTTGCGCTCCGCACAGCGCCGCCGCGACGGCGAGCGAAGCGGCGACATTGTTCCGGGCATCACCGAGGTAGGCAATGCGCAAGCCGTGTAACGATCCGAAACGCTCCTTCAACGTGAGCATGTCCGCAAGTGCCTGGCACGGATGCTCCAGCGCGGACAAACCGTTGATCACCGGGACGGCGGCGGCGCGCGCGAAGCGCACGAGCGGTTCATGGTCGTGCGTTCGAACGACCACGGCATGCGCGTAGCGCGAGAGCACGCCCGCCGCGTCTTCAGGCGTTTCGCGCGAGCCGATGGAAAATTCGCTGCCGGTGGCGAAAAGGACGTTTCCACCGAGCTGCGTCATCGCCACTTCGAAAGAAACCCGCGTCCGCAAACTCGGCTTCTCAAACAGCATTGCCAGCGTCTTTCCGCGCAGCAAATGACCGTGCTCGCTGACCGGTCGCTTCTTGAAGAACTGCGCCAGGCCGATCAAGGCCTCCACTTCGCGCGCGCTCAGGTCGCTCACAACGAGCAGGGGCCGGCCCAGCAGGGCAACGGGCGCACGCCCGGCCGGACAAGGTGACGCGCTCAGGGCCATCTGTATATTCATACACTAATTGCATAAGTTTACAACGACTATTATCGCCGGGAACCTGGCACAGATTGCCTACGCAGCGCTATGATCGTGGAGCTTTTTGAAGGAGGTTCGCTATGGCTCAGACGCTTGATATCGCCGGCCGGGTTGAGGGATTGGCGCGGTATTTGGGGGCGACGTATCCGACCGGAAGCATCGATCGCTACGTCGACGACACGCGCGACGTCGTAGGCTTTCACTTCATCGGCGCGCCGCGTCCGGACGTAGAGTTCTCCCGCGGATGGATTCAAACGTTGCCTTCCGACGAAGGCGGCGTAGCGCAAGAGATGCACTTGCGCCACGTTTGTGCCGAAATCAATGAAACGCCGGCGGGGACGCGCATCGTTTTTACCGCGCAGGCCATTCGCCGCGAGCCTCCGGCTTGACTGCCTTGAACATGCATGCTATGGTGTCCGCAATGTCGATGTCAATGACGTCAATGTTCTGTATGTGCTGCTGTATGCGCGCGGCGGGGCTTTTGCGTACATAGACTCGGCAACGTATCGAGTATGCAGAGCCCCTCGCCGCAGCGGGGGGCTCTTTATATTCCTCGCTTTCCCATCTCAACAGGAGGCCCGAGGATGGAATCAACAGTTGGCATAGCGCTTCTGGGTCGCGGCACAGTCGGCGGCGGCGTGGCCGCATTGCTGAACCAGGACCGCGAATATCTTCAACGCCGCAGCGGCACGGGATATACACTGCTCGGCATTGCCCATCGGCAACGCGATCCGCTTGCGTTGATTGACGATCCCGCCGTCGATCTCGTCGTCGAAACGATCGGCGGTACCGCTATTGCGCTGGAATGCATCGAGCGCGCGCTGGAAGCGCGTAAGCACGTCGTTACCGCAAACAAAGATGCGATCGCCACGCAAGGACCCCGGCTGCGCGCGCTGGCTGCCGCCAAAGGCGTTACGCTGCGTTATGAAGCGGCCGTTGCAAGCGCGGTACCGATTATCACGACGTTGGACGGGCCGCTGGGCGGCGACCGGATCATCGAGATTGGCGGCGTCCTGAACGGTACGTGTAACTTTATCCTGGACCTTATGCGCGCCGGCCGCTCCTTCAATGAAGCGCTCGGAGCCGCAAAATCGGCGGGCTATGCCGAAGCCGATCCTCGAAACGACGTTGAAGGCATCGACGCGGCGCACAAGCTCGCCATTTTGATGCAGCACGCATTTTTGCAACCGGTCATCACCCCGCATATTCCGCACGCCGGAATTACCACCGTTACGAGCGCTACGGTACGTCAAGCACGCCAGCACGGGTACGAACTCAAACTCATCGGCCTCGCGCGGCGAGATGACGGCGGCCTGTCTGCGCAAGTCGGCCCCGTGTTGGTCCCATTCGGGCATCAGTTTACAAAAATCGGCGGCGTCGATAACATCATCCGCGTTAACGGCGCATCGTCCGGTCCACTTTTCTTTAGCGGCGCGGGCGCTGGGCGCGCAGCTGCCGCCAGCGCGGTGCTGGGCGACATCGTTGCGGCGCTGCGCTCCATCGCCGAGCGGCATGTCGTGCGCCGTCCCAGCTACCAAAGCGGGCCGATGCCGGCCATTACGCCGCTCTTTGATCATCTTCCGGTTTTCGCCGGATATCCCGTCCTGCCAAATCCCACAACACTACAAGGAGAAACTCATGTCGGTCACAGCCCCCGAACACTCTCCGCGGTTTGACACCATCGCCGTTCACGGCGGACACAATGGTGATCCCGCGACCAAAGCCCGCGCGGTTCCGATATACCAAACCACATCGTATAAATTCGACAACGCCGATCACGCTGCGCGGTTATTCGCGCTCGAGGAGTTCGGCAACATCTATACGCGCATCAACAATCCGACAACCGACGTCTTCGAACAGCGGCTTGCGCAGTTGGAAGCCGGCGCGGCAGCATTGGGCGTGGCCAGCGGGCAAGCCGCAAATGCGTACGCCGTTCTGAACGTGGCGCAGGCCGGCGATCACGTCATCAGTTCGAATTCGCTCTATGGCGGGACGTATAATCTTTTCGAACACACGCTGCCCAGGTTCGGCGTGGGCGTGACCTTCGTCGACATCGGCGATCCGGCAAGCATTCGCGCGGCGATCACGACCAGAACGAAGGCGATTTATGCCGAAACGATCGGCAATCCGAAAATCGACGTGCTGGACATCGAAGCGGTTGCGCAGATTGCGCACGAGCACGGGATCCCGCTTATCATCGACAACACGCTCGCGACACCGTACTTGGTTCGGCCCATCGAGTATGGCGCGGACATCGTCGTGCACTCGGCCACCAAGTTCATCGGCGGTCACGGTACCGCGATCGGCGGCGCGATCGTTGACGGCGGACGCTTCGACTGGGCCGCTTCCGGAAAGTTTGGGGGCTTCACGGAACCTGATCCGTCGTATCATGGCATCGAATATACCAAAGCGTTCGGTAACTTGGCGTATATCATCAAAGCGCGCGTACAGCTGTTGCGCGATATCGGAGCGGCGCTCTCGCCGTTCAACGCCTGGCTGCTTCTCCAAGGCATCGAAACGCTCGGCTTACGGGTCGAACGCCACTCTGAAAACGCACAAGCCGTGGCCGAGTATCTGCTCGCGCATCCCAAGGTGGAATCCGTGGCGTACCCCGGTCTTGCCGGCCATGCATCGCACGGGCGTGCGGCGCGCTACTTGAATGGGCGCGGCGGCGCGATTCTGACGTTTCAAATCAAGGGCGGCCAAGAATCGGCGAAACGCTTCATCGATGCGCTTAAGCTTTTCTCATTGCTGGCCAACGTCGGTGACGCCAAATCGCTGGTGATCCATCCGGCTACGACCACCCATCAGCAGCTTACGCCCGCGGAGCAATTGGTAAACGGCGTGGATTCGGGAACCGTTCGTTTATCCGTCGGCATTGAGGACCGGCAGGATATCATCGCTGATTTGGAACAGGCGCTCAACGTTGCATGAAGTAACGCTCAACATCGGACC
>DASRSF010000278.1:0-4915 GCA_035656615.1 Vulcanimicrobiaceae bacterium
AGCGCCGAGATACTTGCATTGTTTGACCGGCTGAACCAATCCGGCCGCACGATCATCGTGGTGACTCACGACGAAAACGTCGCCTCGCACGCCAAACGCGTGCTGCGCACCCTTGACGGACTCATTGTCGCCGATGGGCCGCCGCTGCAACCGGGCGGCAGCCTTCTCATCAAATCCTAAGCAACTCGTTCGCTACTTTTGATTTTAATGCGGGTAGATAGCGCGGAGGGTGCACCTTGGAGCGCGCCCGCCAGAGTATTTCTGAAGAGTAGAGGAATGTTGAGAAATCGCCTTTTGCCCACTGCGATCATTGCGCTGGTGGGCGCCGTCATCGGTGCGTTCGTTATGATGCTCTATGCGAGCACCCATTTCACGAATGTCGCCGGTCCGAACGATACGCCGCCTGCGGTCAGCGCGGCTCCGCTTTCCAGCGGCGGCAGCGACCAAGACCGCATCGTCAATGCGGTCAAACGCGCAAAGCCGTCCGTGGTCGCCATAAACATCACGGTAAACGGCAAGCAATTTATCCCCGTTGACCCGTTCTTCCAACAAATTCTTGGACAGCAAGGGCCGGGGCTCGTGCAGCCGTACCAAGGCCGCGCATCCGGTTCCGGATTCGTCTTCGATAACAAGGGCGATATCGTCACGAACGCGCACGTTGCGCGGCCCGACCTGCCCAACGCACAGGTCACGCGCATGACCGTAACCTTTCCAAACGGAACGCACGCAAATGCGCGGCTTATCGCCGCGAACATCGGCGCCGACCTTGCGGTCGTGCGTGTCGACGTGAAAAATATGCCGCCGCCGCTCTCGCTCGCAGACTCCGATCGTCTGCAACAAGGCCAGTGGGCAATCGCAATCGGTGAACCGTACGAGCTGCAGCAAAGCGTTGCGGTCGGCGTGGTTTCCGCCTTCAATCGCAGTGAGCCGATCCAAACCGAAACCGGTCAGACGCTCACGTTCAAAGGCTTGATGCAAACCTCCGCACCGATCAACCCCGGTAATTCGGGCGGCCCGCTCATCGACGTCAACGGCGAGGTCATCGGCGTGAATCAATCAACGTTGCGCGGGGGGGCCGAAGGTATCGGCTTCGCAATTCCGTCAAATACGGTGCGGCGCGTCGTCGCGGAGATGATCGCCCATCCCGGCATCACGCAGCCACCGGTGCAGGCCTTCCTTGGGGTAGGTCTGGCACCCATCACGCAAGGCTTCCGCTCGCAAACCAACTACCATGGTGATGGCGGCGTAGGTGTTGCCCAAGTCGTCAGCGGCTCCGCGGCAGACCAGGCCGGTTTAAATCCGGGCGACGTCATCCTAAAGTTGAACGGGAAGAGCTACAACAACCCCGTCGACCTGCAGAACGCCATCCGAAACCTGCACGCCGGCCAAAAAGTGACGCTCGAGATATGGTCCCAGGCGTCCGGCGCAAAGCGCCTGGTTACCCTTACGCTGGGCTCCGCGCCGGCCGATACCGGGCTGGAACAACAGCCGCCGCAGGATCAAAATCCCGACGGCTCCGGCCCGTAACGCAGTAAGCTCCACGGGAGCCCTGGCATACCGGGGCTCCCCGCAACCACGACGGTTTTCACCCGGTCATAAGTGGTGGAACAAAGCGGTGCCGATACCGTACTATAGACGTTAGTCCGGCTATAGCCGGTAGGCACTCGAATTTATCCTTGAGCTCAGTAAGCGGCAAGGCCCAGTACCTAAGGGGAAGAGCTGGTCCATGGGTTCGGAAAGGCAGACAATTTAATGGCAAAAGTGGTCGGCATCGACCTTGGCACGACCAACTCGGTCGTTGCCGTGATGGAGGGCTCCTCGCCCACCGTCATCGCCAACGCCGAGGGCTCGCGCACGACGCCGTCGGTGGTGGCTTTCACCAAGACGGGTGAACGGCTCGTCGGACAACTGGCAAAGCGTCAGGCAATCACCAATCCCGATCGCACCATCTCCTCGATCAAGCGTCACATGGGAGAGGGCGATTACCGCGTGAAGATTGACGGCAAGGATTACACGCCGCAAGAGATCTCCGCGATGATCCTGCAAAAGTTGGTGAACGACGCCAGCAATTATTTGGGCGAGCGTGTTACCAAAGCGGTTATCACGGTTCCCGCGTATTTCAACGATTCGCAGCGGCAGGCAACCAAAGACGCCGGCAAGATCGCCGGTTTGGACGTGCTGCGCATCATCAATGAACCCACGGCCGCGGCACTCGCGTACGGTCTGGACAAAAAAGGCAATGAGACGATCCTGGTCTGGGACTTGGGCGGCGGCACCTTCGACGTCTCGATTCTCGAGGTCGGGGACGGCGTATTCGAAGTCAAGTCGACCAACGGCGACACGCATTTGGGCGGCGACGATTACGACCGGCGTATCGTAGAGTGGCTCGTGGCGGAGTTCCGCAAAGAGCAAGGTATCGATCTCAGCGGTGACAAGCAGGCTATGCAGCGCCTCACGGAAGCCGCGGAAAAGGCGAAGATCGAGCTCAGTTCCGTCGTGCAGACCAGCATCAATCTGCCGTTTATAACGGCGGATCAGAACGGTCCCAAGCACATGGACTTTACGCTCACGCGCGCCAAGTTCGAAGAGCTTACGAGCGACCTGACGGATCGCTGCATCCAGCCGTTCAAAAATGCGCTCGCCGATGCGAAGATCGACATCTCGCAGATCGACGAAGTCGTAATGGTGGGCGGTTCAACGCGCATGCCCGTGATCCAAGAGCTCGTCAAGAAGCTCACCGGCAAAGAACCAAACCTCTCGGTCAATCCGGACGAAGTCGTCGCAGTCGGTGCGGCGATTCAAGCCGGGGTGCTCTCGGGTGAAGTGCGCGACGTCGTTCTCTTGGACGTAACGCCGCTTTCGCTCGGTTTGGAAACCCTGGGCGGCGTCATGACGGCGCTCATCGAACGAAACACGACGATTCCCACGAAGAAATCGCAGGTGTTCACGACCGCCGAAGACGGCCAAACTTCCGTTGACATCCACGTGCTTCAAGGTGAACGCCCGATGGCGGTCGACAACAAAACCCTGGGGCGGTTCCGCTTGGAAGGCATTCCGGCGGCGCCGCGGGGCGTACCGCAAATCGAAGTGACGTTCAACATCGATGCGAACGGCATCGTCAACGTCAGTGCCAAGGATTTGGGCACCGGAAAAGAGCAGGCGATCACGATCACCGCTTCCACCAACCTGAACAAAGACGAAGTGGACCGGATGGTCAAGGATGCGGAGCTTCAAGCGGCGGCCGACAAGGCCAAGCGTGAAGAGGCCGAGGTTCGCAATCAAGCGTCCAGCCTGATCTATTCGACTGAGAAATCGCTCAAGGAAGTCGGCGAAAAACTTGACGCCGGCGCGCGCGCGGAAGTCGAAAGCGCTCTGGCCGAGCTGAAGAACGTCAGCGAAAACGGTACCATCGACGAGATCAAACCCGCGATCGAACGGCTGCAGCAGGCCAGCTACAAAATGGCGGAACTGCTGTACCAGAAGACGGCGGGTTCAAACGGCGCCGCGCAGGACGGTCAAGCGGCAGGCGCGAGTGCCGAGCAAAACGGCGCCGGGGCTGCTGCAAGCAGTGAGCCCAGCGAAGACGTCATCGACGCCGAGTTCAAAGAGTCCAAGTAACTACTAGCGCGGTTTGCGCCCGTTGCGGCACGCGGTACGTGGCCTAGCGCCACGCTCCGCGTGCTAAGCGGCAAGCGCGAACGTTCTTACAGAAAAAACGATGCAAGACGAGTATACGACCGAAGCCGACGTTCCCAGCGCCTCCGAGAACGGAGAGGGCGGCTCAACGACGGCACAGTTGCAACAAGAACTGCAAGCCGCCACGGCTCGAGCGGAAGAAAACTATAATAAGTTTCTGCTGGCCACGGCGGATTTCGAAAATTATAAAAAACGCATGGAGCGCCAGTTTCGCGAGATCGCGGACGCCAAGCGGCGCGAATTGCTGCGCAGCTTTTTGCCGGTGCTGGACAACCTTGAACGGGCGTTATCGTACGAAGGCGCCAGCGGCGATGCGTTGCGCAACGGCGTGCAGCAGACGCTCAAAGGTTTCGAAAACGTCCTGACGATGGAAGGCGTGCGGCCGGTGAGCGTCAAGGGGCAGAAATTCGATCCGGCGATCGCCGAAGCCATTGGAACGCAGTCCGCCCCCGGCGTGGAGGAAGATACCGTCCTCGAAGAGGCGCAAAAGGCCTATAAGATCGGCGAGGAGCTGTTGCGTCCCGCGAAGGTGATTGTCGCCAAAAACGCTGCGGAATGAACTATCGGGACTATTACCAGATCCTCGGACTCCCCAAAACGGCGCCGGAAAAAGATATTAAATCGGCGTACCGCAAGCTCGCGCGTAAGTGGCACCCGGATGCAAATCCCGGCAATCAAAAAGAGGCCGAAGACAAATTCAAAGAGATTCAAGAGGCCTACGAGGTTTTAGGCGATCCGGAAAAGCGGCGCAAGTACGACATGCTCGGCACCGACTGGCAGCAGGCGGCACGTCAAGCGGAGCAGCAGCGCCGCTACAGGACCTCGCAGAACGAGACGTTTAACTTCAACTTCGGAGACCTGGGTGCAGGTAACACCGCCGGCCCGAGTGGGTTTTCCGACTTCTTCGATATGTTTTTCTCCGGCATCGGACGCCGGAATACTGCCCAAACGACCGGATTCGCCCAACGCGGACAAGATTTGGAAACGACGATCGAGCTTACCCTTCGCGACATCTACGATGGCGGAAAAAAATCGGTATCGCTGCAGGTTGAAGACGTATGTCAACGTTGCCACGGCACCGGCACCGACCACGGCAAGTTATGCATGCAGTGTCATGGAACCGGACGTTTGCTAACCAACAAAAAGTTTGAGGTGACGGTCCCTAAAGGCATTGCGGAAGGCCAACGAATCCGCCTTGCGGGACAAGGCGGTTCGGGAA
>DASRSF010000279.1:0-1904 GCA_035656615.1 Vulcanimicrobiaceae bacterium
ACGCAGATCGCTTTTGAATACGGCGGAGACATTTGGACGGTCAACCGATCGGGGGGTCAAGCGCACCGGCTGGTCACCGGTTTCGACCTGGAAGGCGCGCCGTATTTTTCGCCGGACGGTTCGAAGGTCGCGTTCAGCGGAAATTACAACGGCAACGTCGATGTATACGTTGTTTCTGCAAGCGGCGGTGAGCCCAAGCGCCTGACGTTTCATCCGCGCGACGACGTTGCAGTCGGATGGACACCCGATGGCAAAAACGTGTTGTTCCGATCGGGACGTGCCAGCTATTCCGATCCCGATCAACTCTACACGGTTCCGGTAAACGGCGGCTTCCCAAAGCAGCTTCCGCTCGACATGGCCGAAGAAGGCTCTTACTCGCCGGACGGCTCACGTTTGGCCTACGTGCCCACCTCCCAGTGGGAACCGCAGTGGCAAGGGTATCGCGGCGGCCAGACAACTCCGGTTTGGATCGCAGATCTCGCTACGTCCGCTATCACCAAAATCCCGCGGAACAACTCTAACGATCGCAATCCCATGTGGCTCGGACGAACGGTATATTTTCTTTCCGATCGCAACGGCCCGGCCACGCTCTTCGCGTACGACACGGCCTCAGGAGCGGTTCGCGAGCTACTTCCCAGCCGCGGGCTTGACATACTTTCTGCCAGTGCCGGTCCCGGCGCAATTGTGTATACGCAACTCGGCTCGCTTCATGTCTACGACATCGACGCTCACGCCTCGCGCGAAGTCGACATTTCGGTGGCGGCCGACATGCCGCAAGTGCGCCCGCATTGGATCAACGTTGCCCCGCAGGTTCAAAACGCGAACATCTCGCCGACCGGTGTGCGTGCGGTCTTTGAAGCGCACGGTGATATTCTAACCGTACCCTCCGAGCATGGCGACATTCGCGACTTGACCAGAACCTCGTACGCTGCCGAGCGCGACCCCTCGTGGTCGCCGAACGGCCGTTGGATCGCGTACTTTTCCGATGCCTCCGGAGAGTACGAGCTGTATATCAAGGATCAACGGGGTTTGCGGCCGGCGCGCGGCTTCAAATTGAGCAACGCGCCATCGTTCTTTTATACGCCGGTCTGGTCACCGGACAGCAAGAAAATTGCGTACGCAGACAAGCATTTGAACCTGTGGTATCTCGACATCGATCATCCCATGCCCATCAAAGTGGATAGCGCACCGTATGAGAGCTTCGGATCGACAGGATTCAACGCGCAGTGGTCGCCCGATAGCCGCTGGCTCACCTATAATAAGCAGCTCCCAAACTTCCTGAACGCAATTTTCGTCTATTCGATCGAAGATCGCCGGCCGGTGCAGATAACCGACGGTATGAGCGACAGCCGCAATCCGGCATTTGATCGCGATGGCAAATATCTGTACTTTTTGGCAAGCACGAACAGCGGTTTGACTACCAACGGTTTGGATATGCAGGGTGACGAACGTCCCACAAGCAGCAACGTGTACGCCGCCGTGCTTGGCGATGAAACGTCCTCGCCCGTGAAACCGCAGACGGGCGACGAGCCGGAAACGGGTGATGAGCCCGTGAGCGCAGCATCGCCGCCGCCCGGCGTAACAAAACCCGCTGAAAAAACAAAGCCGCAAATCAAGATCGACGTTAACGGCATCCTTCAGCGAATCATTGCATTGCCGGTTCCCGAGGGGAATTACATTTCTTTGGCAACCGGTGAAGCGGGCGAGGTATATCTTCTCGAAGCGCCGCTCACGTCGGTGAAACCGGAGCCGCCCCCCGCGCGGGTTGTAAAATTTGACATGGCGTCGCGTCAGGCGGCGCCGATCGATAGCGGCGTATCATCATTCGCGCTCTCGGCGAATGGAAAGAAGATGCTCGTTCAAAAAGGCGAGCACTGGTTTATCGAGAGCACCGATTCGCCCGC
>DASRSF010000280.1:0-5765 GCA_035656615.1 Vulcanimicrobiaceae bacterium
TAGACGGGTTCGGTAAAGATCAAGCCATTGCTCACCGTCACCATGCGGCCGGTGTACTGTCGTGCCATCACCCACGTCGCCGGATCCGCCTGTGACTGAACGCTGGGCGGCTGACCCATCTCCAAAATCGTCGTTTGAATAAAGTCCAGCGCAATGACTTCTCCGCGCGCGCTGCCGATGATGATTCGGTCGCCTATACTGAAATGCTTGCCGCGCAGAATAACGAAATAGCCCGCAATGGCGATGATGAACTGCTGCAAAGCAAACGCGATTCCGGCGCCGATGAGACCACCAACGGTCGCAAGGTGCGCATTGGGTCCCACCCATATCGAAATCAGTCCGACGATGAAAAACGCGGTCGTCGCGAGGTTGATGCCTTGATGTGCCCAAAACCGGACGCGATCGGCTTTGGGGAATCGGCGCAGCGCTCGCGCGGCATAGTGCAAGGCGTAGCGAATGACAATGACCAGGCCAATGAGTGCAAGGCTTAACAGCACCTTGTCGGCATTGAGCTGATTGACGCCTACAAGGGTAACGTGATCGAGCTTCACCCTGCGCTGATTCCCGTTTTCATCACGGATTCTGCAGCCGCAAGGATGCGCGGGACATCCAAATGTGCGATGCAGGCGTAATCCGGACAAGTTTCCTTGCGCTCGCCCGCCGGACACGGATAGCTCGCACGAACGATAGCCGTGTTCGGTCCAAGCGGCGCCCAGCGTTCCGGCGTGTCGCTCTGAAAGGGAAAGATGCCGACTGTGGGCGCGCCCACCGCCGCGGCAACGTGCATCGACCCGGTAGTGATTCCGACAAAGCAGCACGACCGCCGCGCGAGTTCGGCAAATGCGCCGATATTCGCTCGACCCGCAATACTCTGCGTATCCGTTCGCGCGGCGATCTCCCCGACGATAGCTGCATCGGCGGCCGCTCCGCTCAAGATAACCTCGCACCCCAGCCGAGCTTGCAGCTGCGTGACGAGGTCAACCCAACCCGCCGTTGGCCAAATGCCCCGCTTGGGGGCAATGGCATTCGTCGGGTGAACGACCGCGAACGGCTGTTCTTTGCGATCGAGCTGTCGGTACAGAACGTCCGCCTGAGACCGGTCGTCGGCGGTCGGAACGAATTTCGGAATGTGGTTTTGTGTGTCGCAGCCGATTGCGCGCGCGTAGTCGAGCAAGATTTGGACCCAGTGCGAGGTGAGGTCGCCGTCTTCGCTGCGAACGGGGACGCGGTGCGTAAACCGCCAGGAATACAGCCGTCTGGATTGACCGACGCGTACGGGGATTCCGGCGAGCTGCGGGACGTGCGCGGTGCGCGGCGTAGCCCACGTGACGATCGCGGCATCGTACGCTCGCTGCGCGAGCATTGCGGCAAGTTGCCCTTCTTCCTGTCCCTGGTCGGCAAGCACCGAATCGACGTCGGGAGTACGTTGCAGCGTAGCGACGTGTTCGGGCAGCGTGAGCGCGTCGACGACGGCAAAGCGCGTATGCAGCGCGCGCGCTACTACCGAGGCAACGAGCGAATCGCCGATGCCTCCTCCGCCGCAATACAGAAGCGCTTTAGGCGTGACCGTCCGTTCCTTGCAGCGCCCGTGCGAGTTCGACCGTGTAGATCCCGTCGAGCAGCTGTGCGCGTGCCAGCGAACGCAGCGCCGGCGCAAACCGCTCGTCGGATGCCACACCGGCAAGCCACGGCAACAGCGGCTCCAAACCTTTTGCCCGCAGCAGATTTGCCGGATGCGCACCGGTCGCCGATCGCACCCGGCGGCTGCCGTTCTTTTCCACGAACCGCACCGCCATCCGCGCTTTTTGCAGCGCCTTTTCAATCTCCGATTCGAGCGTTACGTCGTGCGGCGGTTTGATATGCCAAATGTACGCGTCCCATTCAAACCGGCGTTGCATCCCGTGTTCGCGCAGCCGCACGCCCAGTTCGGTGTCTTCCCATCCATACAGATGAAACCGAGCGTCGAAGCCGCCGACGGCCTCGAGCGCGACCTTCGGAACCGAGACATTGCACGTACAAAAGAACGCGCGCGAGTAATGCGACACCGACGGCTTGGGCCGCTCGTGATACGAGGGCACGTTGATGATCGGGCCGTTGACCACATAGTTGCTCAGCAGGTGAGCGGCGTCATGCGCGGCCAGGAATCCCGGCGGCGCGTACACGTCGTCGTCGCAGAAAACAATCAAATGCCCACGCGCCGCTGCAATACCACGATTCCGCGCCGCGCCGCGATTGGGGCGCTCTTCATAGACGTAGACGATTTCGTACGCATGCGTTTGCTTTGCGTGTTCGATCACCGGCGCAGTCGCATCGGTTGAACCGTTGTCTACCACGACGACCTCGAACTGCGGCGCCCCGATCTGTTTACCAAACGACTGCAGCGCGCGGTCGATGTATTCGGCGCGGTCTTTGGTGGCGATCACAACGGAGATTCGCATCGGGTTATCCCGCCCTAGCAGCAAGAGCAATAATGTCCGCCGCCATTCGATCGGCGGCGCCGACCTGTTCGCGGTAGAGGTTCGCCAAGGCCTGCGCGGTTTGCGTTCGCCACTGCGCGTCGGCAAGGCAGTCGAGCGCAATCCGTGCGACGCGCCCGGGCGTAAGGGTCCCGTGCAGTTCCCGTACGATCGGCGCCTGCGCATCGATATTCGGCTGCGTATGGTATTGAAAACGCCGCGAATACGCCGTTGCAATCGCGCGCTTCGCCGCCGCGCCGAGGAACGGAACGCGATCCAAGTACGTCAGCGGTCCGTTCATTACCGCCAGCTCCGGGGCGTTCAGCGGCGTGCATGAAACCACCGGCGTCCCGATGGCCGCCAATTCAATGACCTTCGTACCCGGGATCGTAACCGCCAGACGCGCCACTCGCGCAGCGCTCAGCGCGTTACGCACGATCGGAAACCGCATGCCGTCCAGCGTACAGAGCGCCGCGCCGTTCGCGTCTTCAATCAAGCTGCCCCGCTGCGCGTAAAAGCGTGGATCTCCGCCGGCCTCCACAGCTCGGCGGACGTCTTCGAGTTCGGTAAAGGGCGAAATGCCGAACGCAATAGGAAGATCGGGTGATTCTCTGCGCACGGCTCGTGCCGCAGTAAAGAAAAACGGAACGAGGTGCTGCACTTCGTGAGGCCGCGATCCCGGCATAATGAGTATACCGTCCGCAGGCGCGCCGCTTTCGAGCGGCAGCTGCGCTTCGATAAACGCGCCGTCGATTGCCAAGTTGCCGACGCGATCGATCCGTTCGTCCGGGATGCCGGCGCGCGAAAGTTGCGCGGCGTTGAGCTCATCTACGGCATACGCGCGCACGGTTTGCACGGCGTACCGCTTGCGCGCGAACTTGTACACCATGAGCGGCGAACGCAAGCGCCGCGCGAGCCGGGCCGCGTGCATGAGATCTCCACCCAAGTAGAGCACAGCATCGGCCGCATGCGGTACGCCGGCCGGATTGCCGCCGAGCGCGAACCGCACGTACGCTTTGGGTTCGAAAACATTCGCTGCGGGAAATTGGTCGCGCACATATTGCGGTTCTCGTCCGCTGGCATAGTCGTCGGGGACGTAAAAAACGGCAATCTGCGCGTCGGGGCGCGCCTGGTACAGCGCGCGAAGCAGCGGTCGCAGCCAGCCGGCCGTTTCACCGGGGCCGTTGCAGGTTATTGCCAGACGCACGGTGCCCGAGTTACTCGTGCGTGCAATACCGCGTGATGATACGCGCAATGATGTCCGTCGTGCTGCGGCCGTTGGCGTGCGGAGCCAAACGGATTTGGCCGCCATGGTGCAGCACGACGTCCCGCTCGGGCAATTCGTCTTCCCGGTATTGCGCGCTTTTCACGTGAACGTCCGGCGCAAGTGCATCCAGAACCGTCTCGGGTGTACGCTCGGCAAAGCCGACGACAGCATCAACGCTGCGAAGCGATGCAACGATCTTCGCCCGATCGGAAAACGGAACGATTGGACGCTTTTCGCCTTTCAGCGTGCGTACCGAGGCGTCGGTGTTCAAACCGACGATCAACGCATCGCCTTGATCGCGCGCCCATTGCAAGTACTCGACGTGACCGGCGTGCAAGACGTCGAAGACGCCGTTCGTAAAAACGACCCGGCGCCCTTGAGCGCGCAGGCCGCTGCGCCATTCCACCGCCTGCGCAAGCGATTCAAACAGCATGTTCGACCAGCGCGAGTATCTCGTCCGCGGCGGCGGTTGCCGTGCCCAATTTGGCAACCACTGCGCCCGCGGCATAGTTCGCCAGCTGCATCGCAAGTTCTATGCTCGCACCGGCGGCAAGCGCAAGTGAGAGTACGGCCACGACGGTGTCGCCCGCGCCGCTTACGTCGAACACCGTTCGCGCTACGGAGGGCATGTGCATACGTTCGCCCTTGGCTCCGAATAGCGACATACCGTCCGGTCCGCGCGTGATGACCACGTAGCGGCACAGGAGGCG
This sequence comes from Vulcanimicrobiaceae bacterium, assembly GCA_035656615.1. Classification (GTDB taxonomy): domain Bacteria; phylum Vulcanimicrobiota; class Vulcanimicrobiia; order Vulcanimicrobiales; family Vulcanimicrobiaceae; genus DASRSF01. Next base: position 4,434 of record DASRSF010000280.1, read on the forward strand.
CGAGAGCAGCAACTTTCCGGCTTTTTCGAGCGAACGCTCATCGTTGATGCGCACGCCGGTGGCTTCGGCGGCTTCGAGCACGTTCGGCGCGACGCATGTCACGCCGGTGAACAAGTGCAGGTTTTGCGGTTTGGGATCGGCGACGACAACAGGACACGCGCGGGCGGCATCCACCAAGTCGCTGGTAAAAACGCCTTTCGCATAATCGCTCAAGACCACTCCATCAACGGTTGCGGCCAGCGAACGGACCACCTCGCACAGATGCTTGGAATCGCTTGGATCCAGCGCCGCGGTGGATTCCCAGTCCGCGCGAACGACCTGTTGGCTATGCGCCACGACGCGCGTCTTACGTGTCGTCGGGCGAGAGTGTACGCGAATCAGCCCCGTGGATCGGATTTCCATCCCGGAAAGCAACTCCATCACCGTCGCGGCGAACACGTCGTCGCCGATCGCGGCGGCAACATCAACGTGCGCCGAAAGGGCGCGCAGATTGCTCGCGACATTTCCGGCGCCGCCGAGCGTAAACGAATGATCCGTTACCGCGACGACGGGAACGGGCGCTTCCGGTGAAATCCGCGTGACGCTGCCCCAAATCCATTCATCGACCATGAGGTCACCGACGACCAGAATGCGGCGGTCGCGCATTCGCTGGAACAGTGCGCGCGCATCAGGAGGCGCAAGGGTCTGCATCTGCATGCTACGTCTCGAAAATCATCCGCTGCTCCACGAGATCGCAGACGATGTGCGCCATTGTTTGATGCACCTCTTGAACGATCGCGGAGTATCCGTGCGGACCCAGCAGTACGAGATCGGCGATGCGGGCCACTTCACCCCCGCCGTTACCGGTAAAGGCCACGGTGAGCGCATCGCGCCGTTTGGCTTCTTCGAGCGCGAGCACGATGTTGCGCGAGCTGCCGCTTGTGGTCAGCCCGATCACCACGTCGCCCGCCACGGCGAACGCTTCGACTTGCCGCCGGAAAACGTGATCGTACCCGTAGTCGTTGGCGATCGCCGTAACGGCGGAGCTGTTTACCGAAAGCGCCTCGCTCGCCAGGCCCGGACGTTCCCGTAAAAACCGGCCGCTGAGTTCGGCCGCCATGTGCTGCGCTTCGGCTGCGCTTCCGCCGTTGCCCATCCAGAGAACCTTGTTGCCGCGGCGCAGCGCCTTGACGATTGCATCCGCAATGGACTCGCACTGCGCACGGTAATGCGGTGCGTCAAGAATGCCGCGGCGATCGCCGAGCAGTTCGTCGAAATCCCGCCGCCCGCGTACGTCTATGGTTCTATCCAAAACATCTCCTGACCCAGGGACACGAGCTCGCCGTTCTCCGG
>DASRSF010000281.1:0-3558 GCA_035656615.1 Vulcanimicrobiaceae bacterium
CTACGCCCTTTGGATTGCGCTGGCGGTCGGCGCCATCGTCGTAATATCGATGATCGGCTCCTACAACAGTTTGGTCGCACTCGGCCAAGGCGTTGATGCGCAGTGGGGTCAGGTGCAAAACGTCTATCAGCGCCGTGCCGATTTGGTGCCGAATTTAGTGGCTACCGTGAAAGGCGCCGCAAATTTTGAAAAAAGCACGTACATCGCGGTGACGCAAGCTCGCGCAAGCGTCGGCCAATTGTCTCCGGACGTCTTGAAAAACGCCACGAACGATCCCGCTGCAATGGCCCAGTACCAGAAAGCACAAGATTCGCTAGGCGGGGCGCTTTCGCGGTTACTGGTCGTCGTCGAAAATTATCCGCAACTCAAGGCAAATGAAAACTTCTTGACGCTTCAAACGCAGCTGGAAGGAACGGAAAACCGCATCGCGGTGGAACGCCGCCGCTACAACGAAGCGGCGCAAGCGTTCAACACCCGCCGCAACACATTTCCAACCGTCTTATACGCCGGGCTGTTCGGATCGCGCTTCAACGATAAATCGTACTTCCAAGCAACGCCCGCCGCGCAGAGTGCGCCGCAAGTGAATTTCCCGTGAAGTCGATCGATGGCGATCGTGTGCGCCGCGCAATTCGGGAGGCAGAGCAAGGAACCTCCGGACGTATCGTCGTTCACGTGACCGACCACGCTGTTACGGATTCGCTTGAACGCGCGCGCGAAGCGTTCGTCTCGGCGCGCCTCCACGAGCATGTGGACCGCAATGCGGTCCTTTTCCTAGTTTCCCCCAAAGGACGAACATTCGCAGTGTACGGCGGCGACGCTATTCACGATTCGCTGGGTGCCTCGTTTTGGGAGGCGCTCGTAGCCCAGATGCAGCCGTATTTCGCGCGAGGCGAGATTACGGACGCGCTCACCCATGGCATCAGGCGCGTCGGCGATGAACTGCATAGCCGTTTTCCCATGGCTTCACCCGCATGATTGGCGCACTCGTTCTAGCGGCCGCGGTGCAGATACCGGCGCGACCGGCGACATACGTGACGGACACGGCCGGCGCGCTCAGTGCGCCTGCAAGAGCCAAGATCGACGATGAGCTGCGTACGTACGAAGCGGCGACCAAGCACCACGTCATCGTTTGGATCGGCGAAACTACCGGCGATACGCCGCTGGAAGATTGGACTATCCACGCGGCGGAACAGTGGAAAATTGGCCGCCCCGGTATCGACGACGGCGTTATTCTTTTCCTCTTCATGCGCGATCATCACATACGCATCGAGGTGGGCTACGGTTTAGAGAGCGCGCTAACGGATGCGCAGGCAGGCGACATCATTCGCAATACCATCGTCCCCGAGATGCATGCCGGCGATACCGATGCCGCCGTCGAGCTCGGCGTGAACCGCATCGTCAGAACTATTACGCCGGCGTTTTCGGCACAAATTCAGCCCACCGTCGTACCGTCAAATCAGCCGAGCGCAGCGGCAATGATTGCGATCTTCATGCTGATTGGTATCTTCTTTTTCGTTTTTATCTTGATAATCGTGTTCGGCATGCGGGGGAGCCGCCGCGCGGGAGCGGGATGGTATTCCAGTGGGTGGGGATCGTTCGGTTCCAGCAGCGGCGGCTTCGGCGGCGGCGGAGGCAGCTTCGGGGGAAGCTTCGGAGGCGGAGGCGCCTCAGGATCCTGGTAACGCGGTGCCGGGGTGCGGGCTGGCTTGGCGGCGTCCGCATCCGCCTTTGTACTGATTGTTCCAACCTGAGGCAAGAATCGGCGTCGAACACGCAATGTTCGAATTGAAGTTCGAAAATGTAGCCGGATCCGAAGAGAACTCGCTCTCCAGTGCTCCCACGCGGTGACTGTCGCTTGGGTGATCCGACAGGAATTCCGGCGGGTTACCGCCGCTGCTTGGATTTGCCTCGAACTGCTCCATTAGCCAGACCATGCCCCAAGGCGTGATGCCCGATTGTGCGCAGATATATGCGCCGGTATGATCCGCATTATGCTCAACGTCGCGCGAAAAGTGCATCGATTGCACGTTGGCCGCAAGACTGATAAGACCATTGGCAACCTGGTTACGGCCGCCGCCGAGCAGGAGCGATAGCCCCGTCGCGATCAGAGAAAGACGCTGATCTTTGACGTAGAGGTTGTACACGTCGTGATGGATGTCGTGTGAAACTTCATGGCACAACACGCCGGCCAGTTCTTCCTTGTTTTTAACGAATTTCATCATCGAATCCGTCACGTAAACGTTACCGCCGGGCACAGAAAACGCGTTGGGCTGGCTTTCGTGCACCAAGATAAAATGAAACGGTGCGAAGTATTGTCTGTCCGCGACCGGCGCGATTCTGCCGGCAATGGAGTTGAGCGTCGTATAGTACGGTGAGCTGTGAATGATCTCGCCTTTTTGCGCAAGTTGTTGATAGACTTGCTGGCCGATCTGCTGTTCTTGTTGTTGCTCGTCGCTTTGCGCACAAGCCGGAGCGGCACTTGCGATGGTGAGCAGCAGAGCAGTAAGGGCAGCCAATAGGCGATTCATTAGATGGATATGTTCCTCTCTTGCCTAGAAACGCAAACATCGGGGTCACCATCTCGCAAGAAGGGGCCTGGTTGTGCCTGACCGGCAAAAGCCGCGCCGGTAAGCGCGGCTTTGATGCAAGCCGATCGGAAAGCGCGCGCCGCTAGTGAATGAGGAATGCTACCAGCAGCAATGCGACGATGTTCAGCACCTTGATCATCGGGTTGATCGCCGGACCCGCGGTATCTTTATATGGATCGCCGACGGTATCGCCGGTTACCGCCGCCTTGTGCGCATCTGAACCCTTACCGCCGTTGTGCCCGTCTTCGATGTATTTCTTGGCGTTATCCCAGGCGCCGCCGCCACTGGTCATGGCGATTGCAAGAAACAGCCCGGTGATGATCGCGCCCATCAGGATGCCGCCCATGACCTGTGCGCTCGTAATGCCCGGAAAGACGTGAATCACGCCCAGAAGCACGACGATAACCGGAACACCGACGGGGATCAGCGCCGGCACCACCATTTCCTTGAGTGCGGCGCGCGTTACGATGTCGACCGTCGAAGCGTAATCAGGGCGTGATGTTCCTGCCATAATGCCGGGGTTGGTCCTGAACTGCATGCGCACGTTCTCGACGACCTTGCCACCCGCGCGTCCGACCGCCTCCATCGAAAGCGATGAAAAGAAGAACGGCAGCATACCGCCGATCAGCAAGCCCGCCAACACAAACGGATTGCTGATCGTAAACTCGGCCTGCAAGTTCGGCGGGCAGTGCATGCCCGGAGCCGAGCAATGGTTGGTGAGCTCTTGCAGGAACGAGGCGAATAACACGATTGCGGCTAAGCCTGCAGAACCGATGGCGTAGCCTTTGGTAACGGCTTTCGTTGTATTTCCGACTGCGTCCAGCGGGTCGGTGATGTTGCGTACGTCGTCCGGAAGGTCCGCCATTTCGGCGATGCCGCCCGCGTTGTCGGTAATCGGGCCGAACGCGTCGATCGCCACGACGATTCCGGCCATGGAAAGCATTGCCATTACCGCAATGCCGACGCCGTA
>DASRSF010000282.1:0-1504 GCA_035656615.1 Vulcanimicrobiaceae bacterium
TATCCGGAGATCGTTCAAAAGTATTTGGCAACCGTTATTCCGCAGGCCGACAATAAATTTGCAGCCCTGAACTCCGCGGTTTGGTCCGGCGGTTCGTTCATTTACGTTCCGCCCGGCGTCGAAGTGAAGATGCCGCTGCAAGCGTATTTCCGCATCAACGCGGAAAACATGGGACAATTCGAGCGCACGCTGATCATTGCCGACAAAGGCGCGAAGGTTCATTACATCGAGGGCTGCACCGCGCCCAAGTTCTCCACCAGTTCGCTGCACAGCGCGGTCGTCGAGCTCATCGCGATGGAAGATGCGTCGATTCGCTATACGACCATTCAAAACTGGTACCGCAATATTTTTAATTTGGTTACCAAGCGCGCTATCGCGCAAAAGAACGCCACCGTGGAGTGGGTTGACGGCAATATCGGCTCGCGCCTAACGATGAAGTACCCCGCAATCTACCTCATGGGTGAGGGTGCGCGCGGCGAGATTCTCTCCATGGCTTTCGCGGGCGAAGGACAGCATCAAGACGCGGGGGCGAAAGTGATCCACGGCGCGCCGAACACGACGTCCGTGGTTACGAATAAATCCGTAAGCGCGCACGGCGGCAAAACGACGTACCGCGGATTGGTCGAGGTCTATCCGGGAGCGGTCGGCGCCAAGACGCGCGTGAAGTGCGATGCACTAATCATGGACGAACAGTCGGCCAGCGACACCAAGCCGACGATGAAGATTCACGAGCAACGTTCCATCGTGGAACACGAGGCCAGCGTAAGCAAAATCGGCGAAGAGCAATTGTTTTACGCGATGAGCCGCGGCTTGAGCGAAGCAGACGCGACGGCGATGATCGTCAACGGCTTCTTCGATTTCTTCGTCAAAGAACTGCCAATGGAATACGCCGTCGAGCTCAACCGCCTGGTCAAAATGGAAATGGAAGGCTCCGTCGGCTAACCTGGGCTGCGTGCCTTGTCACGATACGGCTATGGCGTGATTGCAGCGCGGTGGGGCGTTTCGATGGTGTCGACGCATGGGCTCTTGTGATACATTAGGGTAGGTATCAGCCTATGCGTCACCGGGGTTGCTGAATAAGCAGCCCCGTTGCTTTTATAGGGCGCAGGCCTTGAGAGTGGAAGAAGCGCGCATGGCAGATTACCCGGTAGCGAAAATTAGCGATATTCCGCCGGAGCGAGCGGTGCGGGTCGTGGTTGATGGCGTTGAGGTGCTGCTCTGTAATTGCGAAGGAAGCATTTATGCGGTCGAGGACGTCTGTACGCATGACGGTGCGCCGCTCGACCAAGGTGAACTCGAAGGCTGCCGTATCATTTGCCCGCGCCACGGCGCAAACTTCGACGTGCGGACCGGCGCAGCGCTGACTCTTCCCGCCGTTATGCCGTTGCCGACTTATACGGTTCGTATTGAAGGAGACGACGTCTACGTCGACCTCTAGCGCCAGGCGCTTCCCAGGGACCATAACGCGTCTGCTGCTGACCTTCATCGGTTTGGTAATCCTACT
>DASRSF010000283.1:0-6023 GCA_035656615.1 Vulcanimicrobiaceae bacterium
CGTTAGTTTATCGCGTCCGGCTTGGGCCAAACCGCCGATTGCGGCGCCGAAGCGGACGCCGGGCGCATTTTGCGTTGAAACGGTTTTGTCGTGCGCGGTCATTGCTCCCAGACCGCGGTCCAGCAGCAAGTTGATGTTGTAGCCGGCGATTGCCGCCGGCACCATCCCGAAGAACGAGAGGGCGGAGTAGCGGCCGCCGATGTTCGGGTCGTTTAAAAAGCATGCGCGAAAATTTTGGCTTTTTGCTTCCTTTTCAAGCTGCGTGCCCGGATCCGTTATCGCGATGAAGTGCCGGCCGCATTTTTGCGCGCCCACCACCTTGGAGAGGCGATCGCAGAAATAGCGGTAGAAGGCGTCGGGCTCGGTGGTGGTGCCGCTCTTGCTTGCGACGATGAACAGCGTGCGATCGAGGGTTATGCTTGCTTCGAGGTCGCGTATTTGTTGCGGATCGGTGGAATCCAAAACGTGCAACTGCGGGAAGCCTTCGATTTTTCCGAAGGTTTGACGCAGAATATCCGGAGCAAGTGAACTGCCGCCCATTCCCAGGACGACGACGTGTTCGAAATCCGCGGCGCATTCTTTGGCGAAGCTTTGGAGGTTCGCAACTGAGTCGAGCAGGTTCTGTGGAATGTCCAGCCATCCAAGTGCGTGTTTGATAATTTCGGCGTGCGCGGGATCGCTTGTCCATAGGGATGGATCTTTGGACCATAGTTTTTTGATGAACTCGCGCTCGGTCAGCGTTTGGAGTGCGGATTCGTAGGTTTGTTGATGCGAGGCGAGTGAGAGGGCTACGCGTTCGGCGCCCGAGCTGAGCTGTTTCATCTTGTAGACGATTGCGCCGAGCAGCGCGGCGAAAGAGTCGCTGAAGATCTTGACGCCGTCGCGTTGGAGCTGGTGCGTGATGTCGAAGATCGAAATGCCTGCATCTTCCAGACCGTTGAGCGTGGCGCGTGCTTCATCGACGCCTTCTAGGACGGTGTCCGGTCTGATCTTGCCGTGATCCAGAAGCGCGTCCAGCGTTTGCGGCGGCATGGTATTCACGGTGTTTTTGCCGACGACCGGTTCGACGTACATCAGGTCGTAGTATGCGGGATTCTTCGTCGACGTCGAGGCCCAGAGCGGGCGCTGCACGGCTCCGCCTTTGGCTTCGATCGCCTTCCATTCATCGGTTCCGAAGAGTTCGAGGAATTTTTGATAGGTGAGCTTCAAGCCGGCAACGCCGGTTTTGCCCAGGTATTGCTCCAACTGCTTTTCACCGCGGTCGATCCGTGCCTGAAGCACCTTGTCGACGGCGGTGTCGATACGGCTGACGAAGACGCTGTTTACCGACCGGATGCGGTCGATTGGCAAACCTTTGTCGACTCTGCGCTGTAAGCCGCGAATGTATGCCGTAGTGGTTTTCTCGTAGAACTCGAGCGCGAAGATTAGGGTAACGTTGATGTTGATGCCTTCGGCGATGCATTCTTCGATGGCCGGAATCCCTTCACGCGTGCCCGGGATTTTGACCATGAGGTTTGGACGGTTCACGCGTTTCCAAAGATCTTTGGCCATCGTGACGGTGCCGCTCGTGTCGCGAGCGAGCAGCGGCGAGACTTCCAAACTAACGAAGCCGTCGTTTCCTCCGGTGCTATCGTACAGCGGGCGAAACAGATCGCAGGCGCTTTGGATGTCCTGAACAGCCAGGTCCCAGAAGAGCGTGCTTGCATCGCGTTCGCTGCGCATGAGCGTGCGCAACTGGTCGTCGTAATCGTTGCCGGTACCGATGGCTTTCTCGAAGATCGTCGGATTGGAGGTCATGCCTCGCAAGCCTTTGTCGATCATCGCCTGCAGCTCGCCGGAGGCGAACATGCTGCGGCGCAGATTGTCCAGCCAGACGCTCTGTCCCGCATCGAGCAGTTGTTCGAGTTGGTTTTTCATCAAATCTCCATCGTGAAAAGGGCGAAATTAACGGCGCACCGTTGCGAAGCGTTCCAGTGCTACCTGCGCGATATGCTCCGGAGTGAAACCATATTCTTTGGCAATTGCGGCTGCCGGGGCCGACGTACCGAAATGATCGATCCCGTAGGTAATACCCCTCGTGCCGGTCCAGCGTTCCCAGCCCAGCGTTGCGGCCGCTTCAATAGACATGCGTGCGTCTACCTCGGGAGGCAGAACGCGGTCGCGGTATTCTTGCGGCTGCGCTTGGAATAGTTCCCAGCACGGCATGGAAACCACGCGCGCTTGCATGCCGCTCTGCCGCAAAACATCGGCTGCGGCTACGGCCAAGCTGACTTCGGAACCGGTGGCAATGAGGATGAGATCCGGCGTGCCCTCGGTGTCGCGCAGCACGTACGCGCCGCGCGCCACGTCGGCATCGCGGTCGCCCAGATACGGAAGCTTCTGACGCGAGAGAATGAGCGCCCACGGTCCTTCACGCGCTTCGATCATCAGCTTCCAGGCTTGTAACGTTTCGAGCGCGTCGGCGGGGCGCACCACCATCAGGTTCGGCACGGCGCGCATGTGCGCGAGATGCTCGATGGGCTGATGCGTGGGGCCATCTTCTCCTAAGAACACCGAATCATGCGTAAAGATGTAGTAGCCGCGGATCTTGTTGATCGCCGCAAGGCGAACCGAGGGCTTCATGTAATCCAAAAAGTTGAGGAACGTTGCGCCGAACGGCAGCAATGCGCCGTGAAGCGCGATACCGTTATTGATGCCGCCCATCGCGTGCTCGCGCACGCCGTAGTGAATGTTACGGCCGCCGTAGGAACCGGGTTCGAAGTCGCCCTGGTCTTTCAGGTAGGTTTTTGTCGACGGATCGAGATCGGCGGAGCCGCCGATCAATTCCGGTACTGCGGCCGCGATCGCATTCATCACCATGCCGCCCGCCTCGCGCGTCGCAATCCCGTCGCCGTTTTCTTTGGTGATTGTTGGCCACGGCAGCGATGCGGGCGCGCGTTTGGCCAGCGCGCGATCCAGCTGTTGCGCAAGCTCGGGGTTCGCATTTCTCCAAGCGTCAAAGTCGCGCTGCCACCGCTGCTCGAGCTGCGCACCGCGCTCGGCGAACGAACGGTAAAACGTCATCACGTCGTCCGGTACGAAGAACGCCGGCTCGAGCGGCCAGCCAAGTTTCTCTTTGGTCGCTTTTACGTCATCTGGGCCCAGCGGCTCACCGTGCGCCTTGAACGAGTCCTGTTTGGGAGAACCGTAGCCGATATGGGTGCGAACGATGATCATCGAGGGACGATCGGTGATGGTTTTCGCCTGCGTTATCGCGCGGTCGATCGTCTCCACGTCGTTGCCGTGTTCAAGATCCACGTATTCCGTGTGCCAGCCGTACGCGCCGAAACGCGCGACCACGTCTTCGGTGTAGGTGACTTCGGTTTTTGCCGCGAGCGAGACTTTGTTGTCGTCGTACAGCGCAATCAACTTCCCGAGCTTGAGATGCCCGGCCAACGACGCCGCTTCGTGCGAGAGTCCTTCCATCATGTCGCCGTCGCTGCAGTGCACGTATGTGTAGTGATCGACGATCTTCGTATCGCGGTTGTACCACGCCGCTAAATGCGCTTCGGCGATCGCAAATCCGACGGCGTTCGAGAAGCCTTGTCCGAGCGGGCCTGTCGTTACCTCAACTCCAGGAGTTAAGTGCGCTTCCGGATGTCCCGGCGTTTTGCTGCCGAGCTGGCGGAAGTTTTTCAGATCGTCGAGGCTGAGATCGTATCCCGTCAGGTACAAGAGCGCGTACAGCATCATCGAGGCGTGTCCGGCGCTCAAGATGTAGCGGTCGCGATTGAACCAGTCGGGATCTTTGGGATTGAAACGAAGATGTTTTGTCCAGAGCGTGTAGGCAGTTGCAGCCGCGCCCAGCGGCATGCCCGGGTGTCCGGAATTGGCTTTTTGTACGGCGTCAACCGCAAGAAACCGGATCGCGTTGATCCGTTGTTCGTCATCGCGTGTGTTCGGCACGAGCTCTCCTTACAAAGACCGTCATACCCACTACGCTTTCCGCGGGCCGGCGGTTGGGAAGTGGAGATTCCGGGGAACAACGGCGTTGGTCCCCCTGCAGCGCAGGGCTGTTTTAATTAAAAGAAGGAGTGCGTATGCAAGTACAGCGTTTCGGCGCAGTGCTCACCCTAGCGGCAATCGCTCTTACGGGGTGCGGCGGAGGCAACAAAGCCTCGAATACTTCCACGACGACCTCGACCACGACGCAGAGTTCCCCCGCGGCAGCCCCCGCTTCCCCGGCCGCCGCCGCCGCTTCGCCCGGTGCCATGCACGCAATGCAGGGCAGCGTAGCCCCCGTCCCCAGCACGCTCCACTGCGGCGCAGTGCAGCCGGTCTGGGTCAATCCGCGCTCTCACGTGTACCATGAACCCTCCGACCCCCGCTATGGCCGCACCAGGCACGGCAAATACATGTGTCCCAGCCAAGCCGTCGCCGCCGGCTACCATGCTGCCGGCTCCGGCTCGGGCTCCTACGGCAAGCACCACCACCGCTCCAGCGGCGCCATGGCCCCCGCCAGCCCCGCCGGCGCCCCTTCATCCCCCTAAGCTAACCAAGGCACAACTTTAGGAACGGCGCTGCCTCAACCAAGGCAGCGCCGCCTACTGCTTGTCACCCTGAGCCTGTCGAAGGGCAGCCGAGCCTGTCGAGGCCGCACAAAAAACACCTGGAGTTCCGCAGCGGTTTAGCCGATACGGAAAGAGATGAACGGATTCCAGGCTCAGCGCGGACAGGTGCTGCCCTTCGTGGCCCTGATGATCGGGGTCTTGTTGGCCGTCGCCGGGTTGGCGGTCGACGTGGGCTTTCATCAGTACCAGCAGCGCTTGCAGCAAACGGCGGCCGACAGCGCGGCGCTCGCGGGAGCGGCTGAATATTTAGCCACCTCCTACAACAGCACGGATGCTATCGCGGCCGCAAGAGCCGATGCCGCAAGTAACGGCTTTGCGAATGGCGGAAACAACACGGTAACCGTCAACGTACCACCCGCCGCCGGCGACGCGTATTCGAGCGACAGCGGGGCGGTGCAAGTCATCATCACGGTGCAGCAGCCGACGTTTTTTGAACCTATTGTCGGCAAATCGAGCGTTAACGTCACGACGAGCGCGGTAGCAACCTCGAACGCCGGCACGGAAAACGGTTGCATCTATAGCCTGGGTGCAAGTGCGAATACGAACTTCAATAAGGACGCCGTCACCGCCGCGAACTGCGACATTCTCATTAACGGAACGGCAAACTTTAATCAAGCTTCGATCACCGCGGCGGCCGTCGACTGTGTGAGCAGCACGGCTTGCTCCGGCTTAAATTCGCCGGTACCAACGGTTGGGCTTCCGGTAAGCGATCCTTGCCCGCAAATCGCCGGTTGTGCGTATCTTACGAATAATCCGCCAGCTGCGAACGGATGCAGCAGCGTCAGCGTGGCAGACGGCGGAACCGTTGGTCCGGGCTGTTACAACAGCCTGACCTTCTCCGGCACGACGGCGACGATGAGCCCCGGTCTATACATCATTAACGGATCGAATTTCAATGGGCCCAACGGCGTTACGATAACCGGAACCGGAGTAACGATCTACGTCACCTCGACAGGTTCCATGGATTTCAATAAGATGACCCTGAACCTTAGCGCGTGTACAACCACGTGCACGAACAACGCCGTTTCGAATGTGTTGTTTTACCAGGTAAAAAGCAATACCAGTAATCCAAATTTCAACAAGATCACAGGAACGACGTTCACGGGCTTGGTGTATTTTCCGAGCGTCGACGTCAACATGAACAAGGATTTTGGAAGCGGATATACGGTTATGGTCTTCGACTCGGTCAACATGAACCAGGGAACCTATACTTTTCCGGGCGGAGGCGCGGGCGGGAGCATCATTAAACGCACCGCGATCGTGGAGTAGCGCATGAAGAATAACTGGTTGAAGCTTTTCAAGCGTGACGATGGCGTAGCACTCGTTGAGTTCGCAGTCATCATGCCGATGCTCATTATGCTGTTGCTCGGTCTTATCGAAATGGGGCGGCTGTCGTACTATTGCATTTTGGTA
>DASRSF010000284.1:0-1507 GCA_035656615.1 Vulcanimicrobiaceae bacterium
TTCGCCAGCAAGCCGGCCATGCCCTGCGGCGTGTGGACGTCGAGCCGGCGGATTTTGTCGAAGAGCTGTTCCAGGTCGAATGGTTGCGCAGGCTTGAGCGATGACGGCGTGCTCATTCGTCCTCCCTGAAGAAGAAGTCCAGATCTTCGAAGACCACAGTATCTTTCGGACGCAGCGTGAGGTCGTAGCCAAGTGCGTTGGCGATCCGGCAAAGCTCATGAAGACCGACGTTCTGCCCGCCCTCCGCATTGGTGATTGTGCGCCGGGACACGCCCGCGCGATCCGCCAGCGTCTGCTGACTCATGCGTCGCTCACGCCGGAGGGAGCGGAGCTCCGCTGCCACACGCTCGAAATTGCTGATGGAGTCGGTGTATTTGCGCGTCATGATGCGCAATTGTAGGCTTTTTTTTCGTTTTGGGCAGTATGATGCGCATTTTTATTAATCGATTTCTCGATGATCATTTGGTACGACATGCGCATGATACTGCGCAAACAGTTATTTATTCCAAAATTTGCGCACCAAGATGCGCAAATCAATACCGAGAAACCGACCTGCCGACGATCCAAAGCATAAAGCCCCGCTTCGCGGGACTTTATGCAAAAACACAAGTCGCGGGCAATCCGTCGCCGGCTATCAACTTCCGTGATAAAGCGCCGCACTGGCCGGCGTGGACACCGCCGGTCTGGGCGGCCCACCGCTTGCACCCTTCGCATTTTGCTTCTGCCCCGGCGGCGGTGCGGACGGCGCGGTGCGCATGTCGGCAAGCATTTGCGTGCACGGCAGCGGTTTGTTGTTACTCGGCGCGATCAACGGGATCAGCGCGGCAAACGGGTTAAGCAGACCGAGCCCGACCGCCGCCGCACCGCGTGCTGCCAGCGCACCGGCACTCACGCCCACATGCGGGTCCTTGAACGTCCCCTTCACGTATAGAGGCGAGCGCAGCGAGAACACCCGAAAACCCTTTGTGTGCGGATGAATGTTCAGGTCCATCTCCTCGGTCTTCAGATTGACCGTGCCGTCCATGTTGATCACGGCGTCGGCGGTATCGAGGGCGAACACGCGCGATTCCAGCACGCCATTGGTCGCCACAAAATCCGCCGCCGCACAATTGATCTTCACGTCGCGTTTGCCGAAGAGCTTTTCATAGACCGCGTTCGCCACGTTCAGCCCCGCTGCTTCCATATACAGCCGGCTGACCGTGCCGTCCGTGATCAGCGTCTTGAGCTCGCCGTTAATGGTTCCGGCGAGTGCGGCGGGAGAATTGCCAGTCGCCGATAACGCCGCGTCCCCGTTCACTTCGCCCAGCGCCGACTGCATCGTCTTGACGGTCGGCAGCAACTGCTTGAGCTTCAGATGCCGCGCCGACGTCGAGAAACGGCCCTGAAGCGGCTCCTTGCTGCCATCGAGATGAATGTTGGACGATAGCGTCCCGCTCGCCACGCCGAACGACAGCGGTTCGAACGACAGCACACCGTCCGTCATGATCACGTGCGTATAAAGGTTGGT
>DASRSF010000285.1:0-5366 GCA_035656615.1 Vulcanimicrobiaceae bacterium
GGTGGGCGGCGTGATGGCGATGGTGGGCGGCGTGATGGCGATGGTGGGCGGCGTGATGGCGATGGTGGGCGGCGTGATGGTGAGGGACGGCGTGATGGTAGTAATGGTCGGTTGCGGGGGGTGGTGGGGAGTGTGCCGTTGGGGCGGGCGCATGAGTATCATGGATTTAATGATTGGGATTATGGTGATGATCCCGATCCGGATGTGAAGGCGCCGCTTGACGGTGAACTCGGTGAGCGGCTGTTTTTACTGTGCAGGCGCATCGACGGGTTTCCACGGCACATGGGCATTCATTCCGGCGGCATGGTGATTACGCGCGATCCGCTTGTGCGTGTAGCGCCCGTTGAATGGGCGACGATGCGGGACCGCACGATCGTGCAATGGGATAAAGACGACCTGCAAGAGCTCGGGTTGATTAAAATCGATTTGCTGGGACTGGGCATGCTGTCGCTATTGCGCGAGGCCTTTGCACTGCACCGGCGTTGTGCGCAGTATACCGGCGAACAAGGCGGATTTGCGCTCCACACCATTCCGCATGATGACCGAGCGACCTATGAGATGATGCAGAAGGCCGATACAATCGGCGTCTTTCAGATCGAATCGCGCGCACAGCAATCGATGCTGCCGCGTATGAAACCCACCTGTTTCTACGACATCGTTATGCAGGTGGCAATCATTCGGCCCGGGCCTATTCAAGGCCAGATGATTCACCCGTTTTTGCGGCGGCGCAGCGGCCTGGAGCCCGTGACGTACCCTCATCCCAAACTCAAAGCCGTGCTGGAGCGCACGCTCGGCGTACCGCTGTTTCAAGAGCAGGGCATGCGCATGGCGATTGAGGCTGGGGGATTTTCACCTGCCGAAGCCGACAAGTTGCGGCGCGCGATGGGGCATAAGCGCTCGCACGAGCGCATGCGCGAGATCTATCCAAAGCTGGTCGAAGGAATGGTCGAGAACGGCATCGAGCGCAGCGCGGCGGAACAATTGTTCCACATGCTCGAAGGTTTTGCCGACTACGGATTCCCCGAATCGCATGCCGCCAGTTTCGCGCTGCTCGCCTATGAGTCGGCGTATTTGAAATGCCATTACCCCGCGATCTTCGCCGCGGCGATCCTCAACGTGCAGCCGATGGGGTTTTATTCTACGGAAGTACTCGTCAACGATGCGCGCCGGCACAACGTCACCGTCAAGCCGGTTACCGTCAATGCAAGCGAATACTGGAGCTTCGTCGATGAAGACGGGGCGCTGCGATTAGGGTTTCATCTTATCCGTGGTTTGGGTGAGGCGCAGCGCGAGCAGTTGCAAACTGCGATTGCGGCAGGACCATTTCGTGATTTGCTTGAGTTTGCGCAGCGAACGCGTTTGGAAAAGGAAGCGATGGAAAACCTCGCCGTCGCGGGAGCGTTTGCGCCGTGGTTTTCGTCGCGGCGCCAGGCGATGTGGGCATTGCGCGGCCTGGATGAACGCGAAACCCGCGGAGAATTGGGCCGAATGATGGACATCGCCGAGCCGCAGACGCGGTTCAAGGCAATCAGCGCGCGTCAAGAGACCTCGTTCGATCTGTGGTCGACGGGTGTGTCACCCAAAGAACAGGCGATTGCGCATCTGCGCCCGCTCTTGGAACGCGAACGCGTTATTCCGGCGGCCAAACTTGCCCAGATGCCGCGCAATTTGGTTTGCCGTGTTGGGGGACTGGTCATTACGCGTCAGCGACCCGGCACGGCTAAGGGGTTCGTGTTTCTCACGCTGGAGGATGAAACGGGTTTGGTCAACGTCATCGTGCGGCCCGATGTCTACGAGCGCTACCGCCGGGTCGTGCGCCGCGCAATGACGGTAATCATCGAGGGGCAGTTGCAAAAAGAAGGCGGCTGCATCGATCTGCTCGCACGCAAAATTTGGGAATTTGAGGCGTCCGATCTATCAGGCGGCGTACGCTCGAAGAACTTTAGTTGAAACCGTACCCGCACGGCTGCTCTCCAACCGAACAAAGCCCCACTCTGCCATCCCGAGCTCTTTTTGTCATCCTGAGCCTGTCGAAGGACCGCTGAGCGAAGTCGAAGCAGTCGCGGGCCTCGTCAGGCTCGGCCGTCCTTCGACAGGCTCAGGATGACAAAAGGGCTCACGATGACAGAAGGGCTCAGGGTTACAAAGTGGAGTGCTTTGCCTACCAAGTAGGGTGACCAGGCTGCTACAGAATAGTAATATGACCGGACCGTCCCATTGATAGCACGTAGCATTAGATGTACGCTAGCCGTATGACGGCAACCATCATTGAGTTCTCCGGCGAATTCGATATTACGCAAAGTGGATGTTTAGATGAGGCTCTCTCAATTGCCGTCGAAAACGATCGTGTCATCTTGATCTTTTCGGATGTCGCCTATATGGATTCGGCGTTCTTAAATGCCCTAGCGATGTTCCGCCGGCGCCGCCATGAGGACGGCAACGATGCGAACCCGGTCATCGTGGGCGCGCGCCCACCGATCGCGCGGCTGTTCGCCATCACAAAGTTAGACAAACTCTTCGACCTGCGCCAGGAGGCGTCGTACGGGCCGGAATGCCTGCGGTTGACGGTGCGCGGGGGGCGCCCGCTTTACTAGCCGGGGGCGGATGCGCGCCGCGGCGTAGCGAATACGCTGTGCGAGTCGAAGGAGTACACCAGCTTGACGCAAGCCCAGCAAGAACAGCCAAACGAAATCTATGTCAATGGTCAGACCGGACAACGTGAGAACGCGAATCTTACGCGTGCCCTGGTGTGGATTGGTGTGGCGGGTCTGTCGGCAGCGTTAGCCTTTACCATCGTGCGAATCGTTATGGCGCGCCAGCCGGTTGACCCGACAAGCCGCCGCATCCAGCAACTCATCGATGAGGCAAACCAGCTGCTGAAGACCCTTGACGATCAAAAGCACACCGGCTAAATACGCCGGTCCGCTGCTTGCGGGCCAAGAAGTCGAACTCACGTTCACCGACCTGCTGGCCAACGGACAAGCCGTCGGAAGAACGGCCGGCATGGTTGTCTTTTGCTTTGGGCCGCTGCCCGGTGAGCGGGCGCGCGTACGCATTAGCGCCGTTAAGCCGAAATATGCGGTGGCCGACATGCACGAAGTGCTCGAAGTCTCGCCGGATCGGGCAGCGCCGTTTTGCCGGGTCTTCGGAACGTGCGGCGGGTGCCAGGTTCAGCATCTGGCGTATCCGGCGCAGCTTCGATGGAAGACCAATGTGGTCAAAAGCGCCCTCGAACGTATCGGCGGCTTTGCCGGCGTGGCGGTGGCTCAAACCGTTGGAATGGACGACCCTCGCGCATACCGCAACAAGATGTCGCTGGTCGTCGGGCGGAATGGCGTGCTCGGTTTTTATAAGCAGCGTTCGCACGACCTGGTACCGATCGACGGTTGCCCGATCGTTATGCCGCGCCTCGATTCGCACATTGCCCAACTCAACCGTTTAGCGGCGGATGCCGCGTTGGAGCCCATTTTCCGCGAAACCTTGCACATCGTTGAACGAACCTCCGCGCAGACGGCGCAGACTGTTTTGACCTTTACCACGCGCGAGCAGTCCGCCGCGGTGCGCGCTCACGCGCCTACGCTCATGCGTGAACTTGCCGGGGTCGCCGGAATAACGAACTCGTTCGGATTGAACAGCGAGAACGCCGTCGTCGGCCGCAAACACACCGTGGTCGCGGGCCGTCCGCAAATCGAAGAAGTCATCGGCGGCGTGCGTTATCGTGTCTCTGCCGCTTCGTTCTTTCAGGTCAACGTCGATATTGTTGGACGGATCTTTGAGTTCATGCGCCCCGCATTGGAAGGCTCCCCCAACGTGGTGGATCTGTATTGTGGAGCCGGCACGTTTTCGCTATTTTTCGCCAAGCACGGCTGCGCGGTCACCGGAGTCGAGGAAAACCCCAGTGCGGTCGCCGAGGCACGCGAAAACGCTTCCTTGAACCAAATGTCGGCTGCCGCGCGATTTGTCTTGGGACGTGTCGAAGAGGCCGTCGCGGGCTCCCAAGCCGGTGCCGCACTTCGCGACTGCGGGATCGCCTTTTTGGACCCGCCGCGCAAGGGCACGGACGAAGCCACGCTGCGCGTTTTGGCGCAGAGCGGCGTACCCGCGATATGGTATCTTTCATGCGACCCCGCCACGCTGGCCCGGGATTTAAAGTTCCTAGCCGCCAACGGATACGGTATCGACACGGTGCAACCGTTCGATATGTTTCCGCAAACCGGTCACATCGAGACGCTGGTGATGTTGCACCGGCAGAAATAAACCGAAAATTCATGAGTGAAACGATAGACGTCCGCTATGTCGCAAAATTAGCGCGCCTGGCTTTGACTGAAGAAGAAGTGACCCGCTTCGGCGCGCAGCTGGCGGACTTGCTGCAGCACGTCAACGTGCTTTCGGAGCTGGACACCGCTTCGGTACCTGCAACCGCACAAGTGGTTGAATCGCGCAACGTGGAGCGAGCCGACATTCCGGGCCCATGTTTGGATCGCGAAACGATTCTCAGTATGGCGCCTGATCGTCAGGGCGTCTTTTTCCGCGTCCCACGCATCATCGCGGAAGATCAGTAGTATGACCGGCGCAATTGCAATGAGTGCGGCACAGACCGCACGCGCGGTCAACGCGCGTCAAATGTCGGCGGTGGATCACACCGGCAGCATCCTGGCCCATGCCGACGCGATAGATGTGCAGGTCGGCGCGTATTTGACCCAGCTGCACGAGGCGGCTCGCCGCCATGCCGCACAGGTCGATCAGCGCGTTGCCGCAGGGGAAACACTTCCGCTTGCCGGCGTCCCGATTGCCATCAAAGATAATATGTGCGTAAGCGGCACCCGGACGACGTGCGGTTCAAAAATTCTGGAACACTGGGTTGCGCCATATACCGCAACGGCCATCGCGCGTTTATTGGATGCGGGTGCAATTCCGATCGGCAAAGCGAACATGGACGAATTTGCGATGGGAAGTTCGTGCGAAAACAGCGCGCTGCAGGTTACACGCAATCCATACGATCTCAAACGCGTTCCGGGGGGAAGTTCAGGCGGCTCCGCGGCCGCGGTCGCCGCACATGAAGCTGCGATCGGATTGGGTAGCGATACGGGCGGATCGATCCGCGAACCGGGCGCGTTCTGTAACGTCATTGGTTTTAAGCCGACGTACGGCCGTGTTTCCCGCTATGGCCTCATCGCTTTCGCATCGAGTTTGGATCAAATCGGTCCGCTGACCCGTACCGTTGAAGACGCCGCACTAGCCTATGAAATTATGGCGGGCCACGATCCGTTGGATTCAACCAGCATCAACCGGCCTGTGGAGCAAGCATCAACGCAGCTGCGCACGGATCTCAAAGGACTGCGGATCGGCATCGTCAAGGAGTTCGT
>DASRSF010000286.1:0-7846 GCA_035656615.1 Vulcanimicrobiaceae bacterium
TCGGCGGATACGCCTGGTGATCGGTAAAGTACAGCTCCAGCGCGGTCGCTATACTTTTTTCGTTGGCCATGCAGCCGGACGTCGCGGCTTGAGCACGCGCCCGCGTAAAGTTCGGGATGAGTATTCCCGCCAAAATCGCAATGATTGCAACGACAATCATCATCTCCAATAGGGTAAACCCGCGCTGGTGCCTCACTTCTCTCTCCTCGTTAACCGGCTACTTTTCGAAGTGCCCAGTGCACCGGAAGGTGCCACGCATGCCGGATGCATTTTCTTTAGCGCCGCCCGGTGAAGACGGGAAACGTGCCGGCGTGAGTATCCAAGCCGTTTTGCAATTTCAGCTTGCGTGTATCCGAGCGCATAGAATGCCAGGATGACGGCGCGCTCCGAACGGTTGAGCACTTCCAGCGCGCTCTCTACGAGCAGATAGTCGTCGACCTGTTCCTGCCGTGAGCCTTGAAGATGCGCAAACGTATCTAGGCCGTCCAGGCATTGTGGAACGGCACGTTCCCGGTAGACGCGCACCTCGTCCGCCTCACGGCGCGTGCAACCGGCCCGGCGCGCCTGTTCTTCTATCGTAGGTTCGCGGCCCAACTCGTGAACAAGAACCTCGCCGATTTCTTGAAAGCGGCGTTCGAGCGCACGCACTTTTCTGAGCGCTCGGACCAGACGTTCGTGATCTCGCACATAGTGCATAAGCTCACCGACAATAAGAAGCCATGCGTAGGCCTCGAACGGGGTTTCCAAATCGCTGTTGTACCGGTCGCAGGCTTTTATCAACCCGATTGCGGCCGTTTGTTCGAGATCGGCTCGATCCAAACCGGGCCGGTAAAACTTGCGAGCTGCACGCGAGCGTAAGTAGGCGTATTTGGTCATTACGCGGGTTCGTAGATCTTTAGATAAATTCATCGAATATTTCCAATAAGCGTATATAGCGGAATGAAGATCGCGGCAATGATCCCTCCAACGAGGCAACCCACCACCACGATCATCAATGGTTCAACAATGGAAGACAAACTATGTAAGGCGGTTTCTACTTCGAGATCATAGTAGCTCGCCAGGCGCATCAGCATTCCGTCGAGCGTGCCGGTCTCTTCACCGGCGTGAATCAATTGAATGAAGATACCGTCGAAGGCATTCGACCGCGCCAGCACTTCGCCGATGCCCTGCCCCGCGTCAAGCGCCGCACGGGTATTTGCGACGGCTTGGACGTAGGCCGGTAGCGATAACGAGGACTCCACTAACGCAAGTGCCTCCGAAAAACAGACGCCGGACTGCAGCAGCGTGCCCAGAAGCCGGGCCAAACGTGCCAGTTCGTCGTTACGAAACAGCGCACCCAATACGGGAACGCGCAACAGCATGCACTGCAGATGGCGCTCTATTTCCCGGCGATATCGCGTTATGCAAAGCGTGGTCATGCACACTAGGCCGGCCAACAGCGTTATGACGAGCGCCGCATGGCTGGTAATGAAGGAGCTTAGAATGATTAACGCGCGCGTGACCGGAGGCAGAGGAACGCGCATCTCTCGATACAGCGACTCGAACGTCGGCACGATTGTCGTCATAAGAAAGATCACGAGCGCCAACGCGGTACAAGCCACGACCGCAGGATATGCGGCGGCGGATTGAATGCGTTTTTGTACCGCGGTATCACGCTCGGTGAATCCCGCCACCCGCTCCAGCACGGCATCCAAGACTCCGCCCGCCTCCCCGGCCTGTACCATGCTTACAACGTATTTTGGAAATTCAAGTGGGCGCCGCGCCATTGCCAGACTCAATTCGCAGCCGCCCTCGATGTCTGCACGAACGGACGCCAGCGGTTCACGCAACCGGGGAGCAGAACATTGTTCGATTGTAACGTCAAGTGCTCTTCGAATCGGAACCCCGGCCGCTACCAGGGCTGCGAGGGCACGGTATAACGCAGCGATCTGTTTCTTGGGAGCAGCGCCGCCCTGTAGCGCCGCGGCAAGGACGGCACCGCGCGTGCCGGCACGTTGAAGTGAGGTTACGAACAATCGGCGTGCGCGAAGATTGCCTAATGCGAAATCCTCGGATGCTGCCGTCAATGATCCGTGCACGAATTCGCCCGCGCTCGTGCGAGCCGTGTAGTAATAGAGGCAGACCATCAGTTCGCCCGCCCCGCATCATGCGGGTTATCGCCGCCCAAAAGCGCTGCTTGGGCGGGGGCGATTTCTCCGGCGCCGACGAGTTCGGCCAAATGCGTTTGAAGCGTGCGCATGCCGGCGTGACGTGAGGTCGCCATAATATTGTGCAGCTGGTGGGTCTTGCCGTCACGAATGACGTTTCGCACGGCTGCGTTCGCGACGAGAACCTCCGTCGCGTACGTGCGCCCTCCCTGTATACGAGGAACCAGCCGCATACACACAACTGCCAACAGTGTTTGAGCCAGCTGCAATCGTATCTGTGCCTGCATGTCCCCGGTGAACGCATTCACAATCCGCTCTACGGTCTGGCAGGCATCCCCCGTGTGCAGCGTCGTGCAAACCAAATGCCCTGTTTCCGCGGCAGTCAGTGCCGCGTGCATCGTGGCCGCATCGCGCATTTCTCCAACGACAAGCACGTCCGGATCCGAACGTAACGCCGAGTGAATCGCGGAAGCAAACGACGGCGTATCCTCGCCGACCGACCGCTGTGTAATCATAGAACGCACCGGAGTATGTTCGTATTCTATCGGGTCTTCAAGCGTAATAATGTGTTTTGCGAGGTCGCGGTTGATACGATCGGCAAAGGCCGCTAAGGCCGTGGTCTTATCGCTTCCCGTTGGTTCGGTGAACAATACGATGTCGCGTCGGCGTCCGGTTAAATCACCGACAATCGGTGGCAGAGCCAGTTCAATGAGCTTTGGCACGGTGCCCGGAAGCAACCGCAACGCGAGCGCCGTATGTTCACGGGCCTTATAGGCATGCACGCGTACGCATCCGGCATCATCATTGGAGCGGTGCGTCACGGTCACATCGCCGTGACGGCCCAAATGTTCCCTGGCGCTTGGGGACAAAAGCGCCTGCACCATCTCCTCGATTTCATCGAGCGTCGCGGCGGGCATCGGTTGTAGATGCAGCGAGCCTTCCACCCGTAGCGCCGGGGATGTACCTGGCCGGATATGAATATCCGAGGCATGCACCTTACGGCCGAGGTGAAGAATTTCGTTGAGCCGCACGAGAGCAAGCGCCTGTGTCATGCTGCGTCCCGGCGGGGCGGTACGACGCGCAGTACTTCGTCCAGGGTCGTATCGCCCGCAAGCACTTTGTTCAGTCCGTCGGCCCGCATTGCGTCCAGCGGCGCGCGGTCGCACAATCCGAGTGGAGCGCCGGCCGAAATCAGAGACCGAAGGCCCTCGCTAACCGTGAGCGCTTCAAAGATTGCGGTCCGGCCCAGATATCCCTCACCCGCGCAAGCGGCGCACCCTTGCGCACGAAAGACGCATATCCCCTCTCCCAGACCAAACTCCGCGCGCGTTGCGGGGCCCGGAGAATGCGCAATCCGGCACCGCGCGCAAAGCCGCCGGACCAAGCGTTGCGCGATGACCGCGGTTAATCCGGCGGAAACGGTGTGACGCGCAGCGCCAAGTTCAATGAGCCGGCCAATTGCGGTTAGCGTATCGTTGGCATGAATGCTCGTCATGACGAGCTGCCCGCAGATGGATGCAGCGCACGCCACTGCAGCGGTTTCATCGTCCCGCAATTCGCCCACCATAATGACGTTCGGATCTTGACGCAAGAACGCTCGCAGCGCCGAAGAAAACGTCACGCCGGCTTTTACGTTAACTTGCACTTGCGTCATTCCGGGAATTCGCAGTTCTACAGGATCTTCGATGCTGCAAACGTTTTGACACTCGGCATTGCGCTCCGCAAGCGCGGCGTACAATGTGGTGGTTTTTCCGCTGCCTGTCGGGCCGCAAATAAGCACCATGCCGTGCGGAAGATGAATGCTGGACCGAACGTGTTCGAGCGTAGTGGGCGACATGCCGAGCTGGTCGAGTTGCGGCTGACTCGCGTGCTTGTCCAAAAGCCGTACCGCGACCTTTTCGCCGTGTATCGTCGGTACGGAGCATACACGCGCTTCAACCGAACGTCCGCGAACTGCAAGTGTGTAGCGCCCGTCTTGAGGCTGGCGTCGATCGGCGATGTCCATTTCGGCCAGCAGCTTGATCCGTGAGGTCAACTGCGTGAAAAGGTCGCTGGGTATCTCGCGAATCTGCCGCAAAACACCATCGACCCGCTGCCGTATCCGGCCGCAACCATGCAACGGCTCGAAGTGGACGTCCGATGCGCCGCTGCCTACAGCCAAGCCAAGGATCTCGTCCAGGAGGCTTACGGCCGGGGCGTCATCACTGCGCTGAACCAGTGTCATCCCACCCGAGCGGGCATCGTCGTATTCCCGCAGCAGCCGGGCCCGGATTGCATCTCGAGGCGCTGGAAGCGCCTTGACGTGCATTGCAGTCGCCAAACGAACACGCTCGATGGCATCCCGGTCGTTCGCATCCGGTAGTGCGACCGTTATCTCGTTGCCCTCCGTGAACACCGCAAGAATGTCATATCGAAGCGCCAGAGATCGTGGTACGCGTTCCAGCGCGGCGCGCTCGACCTCGATGCGCACAACGTCGATTTCTTCGCGGATCTCATCCCGGGTAGCGATCACGCCGGCTCCTTCCGTGGTGAACGATGGTGACATAGGCCAACTGTCCTAAGCCTGTAGTAAAGATTTATCACAACTTGTCAATAGTTTTGAATGTATTTGGACATAA
This sequence comes from Vulcanimicrobiaceae bacterium, assembly GCA_035656615.1. GTDB lineage: Bacteria > Vulcanimicrobiota > Vulcanimicrobiia > Vulcanimicrobiales > Vulcanimicrobiaceae > DASRSF01. The sequence goes on from DASRSF010000286.1 coordinate 4,766, forward strand.
CAGTCGCATGCGCGAAGCCACAATCATCTGCAGACTCAGTGCCCGCAACGGCCTGGAATTCTACCGGCGTCTTCACGAAGAATTGCCCAAACGCGGGATCAAGATCGTCGAGGCGCACATGGTTCGGCGGCACAAGGAACTTCAAACACGCGTTCGCCACGCCGTCAAATCCGGTAAAGAGCTTATTGTTGTCATCGGCGGTGACGGGACACAAACGGCAGCTGTCGCAGAGCTTGCGCATACTGATTCCGTCCTCGCGGTGGTTCCCGCCGGAACCGGAAACAGTTTCGCACTCAGCCTTGGTATCCGGCCTGATATCGAGCAGGTCGTCGACATGATCGGCAACGGAAAAGAAATGCGCATTGACTTGGGTGTAGTTAACGGTACGTACTTCGCAAATTTCGCGACGATTGGCCTCCCTGCAGCGGCCGCAAACCAAACTCCGAAACTGCTCAAGCGCATCGTCGGACCGATCGCGTACGGGCTATCCGCTATCATCCCGCTTTTGCGTCACGGGCCGTTTGCGATGCACGTTCGATGGCCCGGAAATAAGCTTCATATCATGTCGCATCAGGCGTTTGTCAGTAGTGGCCGCTATTACGGCTGGCAGCCGCTGCTGCCGACGGCAAGCGTCCGCAGCGGTGAACTTGCGTTTTTCACCGCCGCGACGCGCACGCCGATTGATGCCGTAGCCGTGAATGCCGCACTCGTGCGCGGGCAACAAACCGGATTAGAAAACGCCCATTACTTTTCAGCAAAGTGGCTTACCATTCACACCGAGCCCCGCCAACCGGTCAATATCGACGGACACGAGCTCGGAAAAACGCCGGCGCGTTTTTGCGTCGTGCAAAAGGCGCTGCGCGTTCTGGTTCCCGCGGACTTTGAGGCGCAGGCGTGAACGAGCGCATCGGTTTGGCCGTGTGCGCGCTTATCCTTGTTGCACTTTTCGCGATGCTCGGCGCGTACGTTACCCGTAGGCCGCTCGGCGTCTGGGATGCGCGCGCCGTATACTTTCGTGGAAAAGGAACGGCTCTGGCGCTGCTGTTTACGATCTCGGGCCGTTCCCGGGCCCTTGTCTTTGGCTATGCGGCCGCAACCCTGGCGTTCGCGATATTTCATCTTCCGCTTTGGATACCGCTCGGGCTGGCCGCCTCACAGGTCATCTCGCAAGGCGTGGCAGAGCTTGCCAAGAGTTATTACCGGCGAACTCGGCCCGATTACTGGCTCGTTGGGCTGGATGCGGGTCACTCATATCCCAGCGGCCACGCGACGACCGCCGTGACATCCTATGCCGGATGGGCGTGCGTATGCGCGCTCAGCACGTTCGCGCTGCCGGCGAAGGTCACGCTGGTCGTATTTCTGTTTTTGTGGGCCGCCGGCATTATGTGGTCGCGGTTGGCGCTGGGGGCGCACTACCTTTCCGACGTTGCCGGCGGATTGCTTTTGGGGAGCGCGTGGCTTTGCATTATCGGGGCGCTCCTAGCGACGTCCGGCCTGCTCGGCAGGGTATGATGGGGTCGTGCCCTCGTGCGCGCCCGTTGTGCTTGCTCTGGCGTTGATTTCGCTGGCAAGCCCGGCAAACTGGACGCAGTTCCGCCTGCATGACGATAATAACGCCGTCGTTCCGGGAACCTTGGCGGTAAGCTGGCGTTTGACTACCGCTGCCGGCTTTTCGTCGAGCCCATCGCTGACCGGCACAACGCTGTTCATTGGAAATAATGCCGGCGAATTGCTTGCGGTTGACGTGCGATCCGGCACGGTGCGCTGGAAGGCAACGGTGCAAAATCCGTTGATGTCCGCACCAATCGTGTACGGTGATCTCGTCATCGTCGGCGAGGGTAACGAGAACAGTCCTCAAGGCTCATCGCCGTCCCATCCGATTCGTGTAGGCGATCCTCCCAGCGCTCTGCTGGCTTTCCGCCGTGACACCGGAAATCTGGTTTGGCGCACGCCGTTGACCGGGTCCGGAATGCCCACACCCGCGATTATCTCAGGAACGTTGTACCACCATGACGGCTCGGGAATGTTGCTGGCAGTTAACCCCGCGAACGGCGCCGTGCGCTATCGGCGCGCGTTGCGGTCGATCGCCTCGATGTCCGCAATCGTTCCCATCGGAACGGCCTTCGTTACGCAAGGCGTCGATCCGAACGCGGTTTATGCAATCGACGCAGCTAGCGGCGCTGTTCGTTGGCGCGCGCTGTTCTCCAGCGTCGCTTCCGGTTTGGGTGATTGCCCGAGCGCCGCCGATACGCGGCAAATATACTGCGACTACGTCATGCCGCCAAGCGCCGCTACTCCGGTTCAGACGGAACGGCAGGCACAGTCGCGCGCGTTCGCACTGGACATTCGAACCGGAAAGCGCCTCTGGGACGTTCTATTGCAGCGCGGCACGTTGCCCAAACGCAATGAAGCAGCCATACCGCTCGTGATGCCGCAAAGCGTCATCATGGGTTCGTCGATAAGCAGCTCCGTTTACGCGCTGGATCCCTCCACCGGACGAATCCTCTGGAGCGTGAAGACGCACGGTCCGGTCAAAGGGGGAATCGTGAAAGCGGGCGGCGCGCTCTATTTCGGCGACCTGGGCGGCTACCTGTGGGCGGTGAACGCCTCCAGCGGACATACGATCGGCGCGCGCAATACGCGCACGCCCTTTAACGTTGGTTCACCCATACTTGCGGGACAAACGCTCATTATCGGCAGCCGGGGCGGGACGCTGCTCGCACTGCCGCTCGCCCTGATTCGCAATTCACACGATCGCTAATAATCCGTGTCCGGAATCTCGTCGGCAATCTGATCTTCGAAGAAGGCGGCGGATCGCATCGTAGGTATTTCGTGAAACATCCCCGGCCGCTGCTCGAAATCGAAACAATCGCGCAATGCGTCCGCGCGTTCGTCCGTGGTATGCAGCGAAGGCAGAGCGAACGCGAGCTCACTAAACTTCAGTATGCTTCCGAATTCGTGCTGAACGTGCGAAACATAGTGACGCTTGGCCCAAGGCGAAATCACGATAAACGGCACGCGCGGGCCTAATCCCATGCGGTCGAGCTGCGGGGGCGGAACGTGGTCGAACCACCCTCCCCA
>DASRSF010000287.1:0-3239 GCA_035656615.1 Vulcanimicrobiaceae bacterium
TGTACAACGGGACGGGGCCGACCGATACTGCGGCGAATGGCGTTTCCGTTCCGCTGTGGCAGCTGCAATCGTACCAGCCGAAGATCAACAACACCATCGGTGGTTTCTATCCATTGAATCTGTACGTGCAGGCACAGATAAAGTTATAGAACCTGCCATATACCTGACGCAGCGTCGCTTGAAAACGGCGACGCTGCGTTCGGCATTAATAAAAGTTAATGATCGCTCCAGGACCTTGCTGTACGCTCGTTGCTAATATGTTGACGATTAGAGGTTGCTCCTTAGCGGCAATTGTCTTATTCGCTGGCTCCGTGCTTACGGGTACGGCCGCAGCCGCTGGCTTCTCGCCCAACTGTAGTGCACCGGAGCGCAGGCAGTTCGATTTTTGGGTTGGTGACTGGACGGTGCGCGACGCAAAGGGCAAACTCGCCGGAACGAACCTGGTTACTCGCGAGTTCGGCGGCTGCGCGCTTCAGGAACACTGGAAAGGCGTTTCTGCCGATCGCGGCTCCAGTTTCAACTCCTATCTGCCCGGCGCGAGATTGTGGCAACAAACGTGGGTTGATAATCAGGGATTGACCTTGCACCTCACCGGGGGGCTTGTAGACGGTTCGATGGTTTTGCGCGGCACACGTATCCTTGCTCATGGAGGGACGGCCCTCGACCGGATCATCTGGACTCCGCTGCGCGGGGGACGCGTGCGCCAGCACTGGCAAGAAAGCACGGACAACGGCAAGAACTACACGGAAATTTTTGACGGTTACTACAGCAGGCGGAGCGCGGGGCTCAGTCAACAGTCACATTAGACTCCAGCGGTTCGTCGATCTCTTGATGGAGAAACTTGGGGCGCAGGCGCAGCCGCACGCGAATGCGCGCTACACGTTCGGCGCATTTGCGTATGACGCCGGCGCCGGAACGCTCACTTGCCGCGGAATTCCCCTCGCACTGACTCCAAAAACGCTCGGCGTGCTGCAATACTTTTTAGAGCACTCCGGCCGCATCGTGACCAAAGCCGAGCTACTCGATGCACTGTGGCCCAACGAAGACGTGGTAGAGGCGAATCTGGCGCAGCACGTGTTCCGGTTGCGTCAGGCCCTCTCGAGATACGCACCGGCAACCACGTTCATTGTTACGGCGGCAAAGCATGGCTACCGGTTCATTGCTCCAGTCGCGAACGGACCCGGCGTCGTTCCTGCGCGCGACGTGCGCTGGCGAAACTACATAAAAGGACGCTTCTACGCGGATCAGCGCGACGGGGTGTCACTGGAACGCGCCATCCGCTGGTATCGCAAAGCCATTGTGGACGACGCGCAGTTTGCTGCGGCGCATGCGGGCATCGCGGAAGCATACGTGTTGCTTGCGGAGTACCTGTTCGCTGACCCGGCAGTCGCTTTTACAGAGGCACGCGCTGCGGCCACGCGTGCTCTGGAGATCGATCCGGCAAATGTGCAGGCACTCGTGGCTTTAGGCGACGTTTATGCATTCCGCGATTGGAACTTCGCGCAAGCCGTAGAGACGCTGGAAAAGGCGACCTGGATAGAACCGGCAGCGGCTGCGCCCCGGCTGTATAAAGCGTGGATTCTGGGGATTACCGGCGAGCATGATGCGGCGCGGTCGGAAGTGGAGACCGTGCTGCGACGCGAGCCGTACGCGCTCCATGCGCTCACGACATTTGCGGCTATCGCGATCCTGCGCGGAGATTTTGCGGTTGCAATCGAGACGGCGGAAGATGTCCTCGAACTGGACCCGGCATTCGAGCTGGCGCAATACTACCTAGGAGCCGCGCTGGCGTACGGCGGCGAGTGGGAACGCTGCTTGGCATTACTTTCGCAAGAAAAGCCGACGCGATTCGCTCAGCAGTCTATCGCCGTCGCTGGTTACGCGGCCGGCAAACTTGGCTTGGAAGAATCTGCTGAGCGCATCTTAGGCGATCTTCGCGACGGCAGTCGATGGCCGTACGTCAGCGCTTTCAACCTTGCGCTCGTAGAGATGGGAATGAATCGCCCCGACGCCGCCACCGCTTGTCTCGCGCGTGGAATTGCGGATTGCGATCCCTGGTCCGTGTTTCTTCTAAACCATCCGGTTTTGGCGCAGCTTCCCTCGATCCAAACCTTGAGACGCAGAATTCAGCACAACAAAAAGCTTAACAGCGCGAATGAATAATACCCAGAACCGCTGAATACGCGCCCGAGCGCCGCCGCGAAAATGGGCCATGCGAATGAATTGGCCGATCGACAATATCGGCCCATCTTTTTTAGTAACCCCGGAGCGCATGCCGCCGGGTGGTTGCGCCCAGGTCGTTGAACCACTACGTGTGCACAGCGTCATACGGTGGGGCTGGATGCTACTGGGCCTGCTTTTTGCAGTGGGCTGCAATCGCGCGGGCATGAGCGGCGGGTGGGGCACGCCGCACGAGATGACGATCGCGCGATCGAACGATCCGTCTTCGCTCAATCCGCTTTTTGCGTTTGATCAGGCGGACATCGACATCACGCAACTCTACGCAGAGCCGCTCGTGGGCTTAGGGCCGAATAACGAGCCCATCCCGCTCGTCGCGAGCCGGGTGCCGTCGCTAGAGAATGGCGACGTGGCGCGCGACGGAAGGTCGCTCACGTATCACCTTCGACACGGCCTTCGTTTTGCCGACGGAACACCCCTCACGGCCGCAGACGTCGCGTTTACGTACCGAGCTATTCTCGATCCGCGTAACCCGGTGTCTGAAGCGCAACCGTACCGCGCAATCGAACGGTTCGATACGCCGGATCCATACACCGTCGTGCTGCATTTCCGCCGACCCTGGGCCGGCGCTGTGGGCGCGCTCTTCGCGGTAACGGATTTCATTTACGGCATTCTTCCGGCCCATGCGTTTACGAGCACGGATCTTTCTCATACGTCTTGGAACGACCATCCCTATGGGAGCGGACCATTCCGCGTTGTGCGCTGGGCCCGCGGTGATGAAATCGTTCTGGAGCCGAATCCATATGCGTGGCGAAAACCGCATCTCAAGCGTTTAGTCCTAAAAATTGTGCCGGACCGGAATACTGAGATGTTACTGCTGCGTACGCGCTCAGTCGACGTTGTGGACTACCTCACCAATGACCAAGTAATACAGGCACGCGCTGCGAGGTCGGCGGCGCTCGTGCGTACCGAAAAGAACCACATCACCTATGCGCTCTTTCAAACGCGGCGTTTTCCCACGGATGACCAGCAAGTGCGACGCGCATTGCTTGAGGCAATCG
>DASRSF010000288.1:0-10313 GCA_035656615.1 Vulcanimicrobiaceae bacterium
TTACGCAGCGAGGCCATTGGTGCTGTTTTTTGAGCGGACCCTGTGGCGGGAAGGGAACTGCTTCCACCTCCGCCGCTGCTACACGAGGCTAAAGTAAAAAGTGGGCCGAGCAGTAAAGCAGATGCGGCACGTGAATAACGCAAAGACATGGTTAACTCCGAGTTTTGGTATGTGCTGAAGCACGTCGCAAAAAACCGAATGATACAGCGACGTACGAAAGCACAGAGGCAGCAAAAGTGTACTGTGACTATAATGCCTATCCCGGAGCGACAACAAGGGATTTAATATTTTCGTCAGACACTTTGCCAATCGCAACACCATGTTCTGCGCAGAGCGCAACGCTAGCACGTGGACGGTTGGTACGCTTCTTCGGTGGCCAATCTTCCGCCGTTTTGGGCGAAATCGGGGGAATTCGTGCCACACGGGGCAAACTTCGGAACGTTCGAAAGCATCATGGATTTGAAAACCGTTTTGGAATATAGCTCCCTCGAGCGCATAGACGACGGCCGCATTGCGATCGTTACAATGCGCCGCGCGGAGAAGCGGAATGCGCTTTCGCTTGACGTGATGCGCGAGCTCACCCGCGTATTTCGATCGCTCGCGGATGACGCCGATGTTTGCGTAACTATCCTGCGCGGCGAGGGTCCGGCTTTCAGCGCCGGTCACGATCTTCAAGAACTGCGATGCGGCGACCGAACCACTGCGCAAGACGAAGCACGATTTGAAGAGATTTTCGACGCCTGCGTGCAGCTCATGGAAGCGATCCAGGAAGTACCGGTTCCGGTGATCGCTGAAGTCGCGACCGTCGCGACCGCGGCGGGCTGTCAGCTCGTCGCGACTTGCGATCTCGCCGTCGCCTCGACACACGCGCGTTTTGCAACTCCCGGGGTGCGCATCGGCTTGTTTTGCTCGACGCCCATGGTGGCCGTCAGCCGCACAATCGCGCGAAAGCGCGCCATGGAGATGCTTTTGACCGGCGACTTCGTCGACGGGCCCACGGCGGCACAGTGGGGCCTCGTGAACCGCTGCGTACCGCCGGAAAACCTCGCGGAAGAAACGCTGGCCCTCGCTCGGAAGATTGCCCAAGCGAGCCGCGCGGTCGTCCGTTTGGGTAAGCGCGCGTTCTACGAGCAGATAGAGATGAACCAGCGGGACGCATACCAAGCGATGAAGCAGGTGATGAGCAGGAACGCCCTGCTGGCCGACGCCCAGGAGGGCATCGGGGCCTTCATTGAAAAGCGTGCGCCGGTGTGGCAGGACTAGACAGCCTCTGTTAGGATAGTTAGGTATCTTACCAACAGGGGGTTGTGGTCGCGCGTCTAATGCGACCGCGAGACTCGGCACGCGACGTGGGCAGCGAGCCGAAGTTTTTAATAAAGCGTCGCCCACACCCGGTATGCGGGCAACCGCATACGCGACGGCAGCGGAGGCTCGCTTTTAGCGGGCCTTCCTGTTTTTAACTCGAAGCAATCAGCCCGTGAATCGACTGGACCCGCGAACGCGCTTTGCCGCGCTTTTCCTTTGCATTGCTTTGCTTGCCGCGCTCGTCGTTGGCGTCTCGCGCGTGCAAATCGAGCGGCAAACTCGCCGGGTCGAGCTTGCGATGGACTACAACGATTTTCTTGCGCTTTCGCGCGGCTATAACTACAACGCGAACTCGCTGCTGATCCAGTTGCGCCAATCCGGTCTTACGTCGCTGGCCCTCACCGAAGAGCTTGGCGGATCGCTCACCGGCTCGGGCACCAAAGACGCGTTTGCAATTAGCGGTATAGCGCTCCTCAACGCGGCTCGCATCTCACCGATTGCTGATCCCACGCTAGCGGAGATCGTTCGGTCCAAGCGTGTTCGCGAAGGCGAAATGTATCTGCTCGTCTACAACACCCCCGCGTTCCGGCGCTACATGCAGCAGTTGCCGCTGCACTTCGAACGCTCCGGAATCAAGGTGATACGGATGGGACCGCCCTACGTGATCGCGCTGCGAACGCAAAGCGACTTTTTCGGCGCAGTGGGTCTGGGGATCCCGGCCGATCAAATTGCTCGCGCGCGCCGCTTCGGATTCTTTATCATTCCACGGTTTCAGAACGACGAACGTTTGAGCGAGGGCCAAATTGCGAGGATGTTCGACGATCTGCACGTCGGAAAATGGGCGTCTACGGCGGTGTTCTTCGGTTTGCGCAATCAGGTGCTGGGCTATCCCGACCACATCGACGATACGGCGAACGTCTTCAAAAGCCACCGGTTTATGAACTTCGGCGAGATCGAAACGTACGACCCCAGCCAAGCGCAAAAAGGCGCCGATCAGCTTGCTAAGGATATTCCGGGCCGCACGGTTCGCGTGCAGGCAATCACCAAAGCGGAGCTCGACAAACTTTCGGTTCCGGAAATCGTGGCGCGCTACGAGCTGGGCGTGCGCGAGCGCAACGTTCGCGTAGTCTATTTGCGTCCGTTCCTGCACGAATACAACAAAATGTCGATTGAGCAAACGAATCTGGAGATCGTGCGCCAGATCGCGACGGACTTGCGCCAGGACGGTTTTACCTTGGGGCGTGCATCGCCGGTGCCGCTGTACCGCGGCAATAACCGCGTGCTCGTCGGCGTATCGGCCCTGGCCGTGCCCTCGATGTTTGTGCTGTTGCTCGGATGGTATGGCTGGTATGGAAGGCGTGGCCCGGTATGGGCCGCCGCCGCATACGCGCTTACGGTGCTTTTGTATGTCGCGGGCGTGGTTTCGCATCATGATTTGCTGGCGCGCTCCATTTTGGCATTATGCGCCGCGCTGCTTTTTGCGACCGCAGCCTTTACGGTGTTGAGCGGCGCGTTTTCGGAAACGCCGGCTGCTTCGATGCTTGTGCAACTCGTTCGGAGTTTGCGTTGGACCCTTCTTGCAACGGGCGTCGCACTGCTTGGAGCGCTGACGGTCGTGGGGCTGATGAGCTCGCCGCTTACGATGGAAGAGGTCGAGCCATTTCGCGGCGTAAAGCTCGTGCTCGCTGCGCCGCCGCTGATTGCGCTTGCGCTCTATTTGTTTACGAGCCGCTTTAATTCGGGGATCCGCCGTCCCGGCGACGCACTCACCGCTCCGATCCGGATCTACCAACTGCTGCTCGCCGCCGCGGTGCTGGCGATTGCCGCCCTCGTGCTCATGCGCAGCGGCAACACCAGCGACATCGCACCATCGTCGTTTGAGCTTGCCTTGCGGCACCATTTGACCACACTGCTCAGTGTGCGCCCGCGATTCAAAGAGTTCGTGATCGGTTTTCCCCTTATGATGCTTTTGCCGGCCCTTTACGTGCATCACCGGCGAGCCGTGGGCGTACTGCTGGCGTTGGGTATCGGCATCGGAATTGGCGACATCATCGACACGTTTTCACATTTGCACACCCCGCTGCTCGTTTCACTGCTGCGGGTGTTCAACGGTCTGGTTTTAGGGGCGGTCATCGGCGCAATCGCCATTCTGGTGTACCGCGCAGTGACTGCGCGGCTGGCGGCTGGCGAAACGGCGCCCGAACTGGGGCGCGCAGAATTGCTCGAGGTGTAGTGCGTCTGTTGATCTCCGGGTACTACGGCTTCGGCAATGCAGGAGACGAAGCGTTGCTTTCGGTGATTGTCGCGCAGTTGCGTGACCGGTATCCGGGTGCGGAAATCGACGTGCTGTCCGCCAAGCCAAGCCAGACGCGGGAAGAACTCGGCGTGGAAGCGACGCCGCGTTTCGATTTGCGCGCGATTCACTTTGCGATTCAACGGGCGGACGTCGTGCTTTCCGGCGGCGGCGGTTTATTGCAGAATCGTACGAGCCTGCGCAGCCTGCTGTATTACGCAGGCATACTGCGCGCCGCGGTACGCGCGGGGCGCAAGACGATGATCTTCGCGCAATCCGTTGGTCCGCTCGATTTTTGGGGCAAGACCATCGTCAAAGAATGCTGCAAGAATATCACTGCGGCCACCGTGCGTGATGCGCGGTCGGCCCAACTGCTTCGATCGCTGCTGCCCGCGGTGAACGTCGAGCAAACCGCCGACCCGGTGTTTCTTTTCGATGAGCCGGATGAATCCATCGACCTGGAGCGAGAAGGGTTGGGCTCGCAGAGCGGTCCCTACATCGTCTTTAGCGTGCGCAAGGCGCAGAATATGCGCAACGGGATTGACATGCTTGCACGCGCCGCGGACCGCTTTGCCTGCGAGCATGGTGCGCGGGTCGTGTTCTTGCCGCTGGGCGGCCCCGCCGACGCCGAAATCTCGACGATGGTCATCCGCAAGTGTAAGAGCGCCCCTGTGCTGATTCCGCAAACCTCGCTTGCTAAAGCGGCTGCAATTATTGCTCGCGCGCAGGCCGTCGTCGGCATGCGTTTGCACGCGCTTGTCTTTGCCGCCCGCTATGCGGTGCCGTTCCTGGCCATACCATACGATCCGAAAGTTAGTGCGCTCTGCCAGGACCTCGCGTATCCGTTGCCGCCGTTATTTACGCCGGGCGCCACGGCGCACGCTGAGGCCATCGATGCCTTGGTCGACCGGCTTTGGTCCGAACGCCCGGCGCTCTCGCAGCACCTGACGGGCGCGGCGGAGCGGCTGCGTGTTCTCGCATTGCGAAACTTCGAGGTTCTTGATAGCGTCGTTGAGAGTAATCAACCATGAGTGACGCTACCGTCGAGCGCGATTATCGCGACACCCTGAATCTGCCCAAAACCTCGTTCCCGATGAAGGCGGACCTGCCCAGACGCGAGCCGGATCGCGTCGCCTGGTGGCAAGAGCGGCGCATCTACGAGCGGCGTTTGGAACGCAATGCCGCGCACGGGCCATGGATTCTGCACGATGGTCCTCCGTACGCCAACGGCCAACTGCACATGGGGCACTTTTTGAATATGGTCCTTAAGGATGTATTCGTGAAGATTGCCTTGCTCGACGGAAAATGGGCCAAGTTCGTGCCCGGCTGGGACATGCACGGCTTGCCGATCGAAATCGAAACGCTCAAACATTTACACATCAAAGATTTTCACGCGATCGATCCGATCAAATTGCGCGAGGAGTGCAAGGCGCGCGCGCTTCACTGGCTGGAGATTCAGCGCAGCACGCGCATGCGTATGGGCAACTTCGGCGATTGGGAACATCCATACCGAACCATCGATCCCGAGTTCGAAGCGACCATCGTCGAAGTGCTGGGCGATCTGGCCGAGAGCGATCAGATCTATAAAGGCTTGCGCTCCACCCTCTGGTGCATCCACGACGAAACGGCGCTTGCCGAAGCGGAGATCGAATACAAAGATAAAATCTCGCCGTCCGTCACCGTTCGTTTTACCGCAAACGAAGAACAGCGGCGCGATCTGCTCGCGCGGTTCGGTTTGAGTTCGTCACCCGCAGCGCGAGATGTGCATCGCGTTTCAATCCTGATTTGGACCACGACGCCCTGGACGCTTCCCGCCAACGTTGCGATTGCGGTGAAGCCGGATGCAACGTACGGGTTGTACAAGCGCGGCGATGAGGGGGTTATCGTCGCTGAGATGCTGGCTCCGCGCGTGCTGGGCGAGCATTTCGGACAAATGCCGCACCTGGGCAGCGCAAGCGGCCAAGCATTGCGCGACGCGACGGTACGTCACCCGTTCATGGATCGCGACTCCGTCGTCGTTGGCGCCGACTATGTCGATTTGGAAACCGGTACGGGCGCGGTTCACACTGCCCCTGGGCATGGGGCCGACGATTTCGAAACCGGGCTTAAGAACAATCTGCCGGTCATCAATCCAGTCAACGCGCGCGGCATCTTTACGGCCGAAGCGGGCCCGTATGCCGGACTGCACATCTGGAAGGCCAATCCCAAGATCGTGGAAGATCTTCTTGCGAGCGGTGCGCTTTGGGATGCGTTCGAATTTACGCATAGTTATCCGCACTGCTGGCGCTGCCACAATCCGGTGATCTTCCGCGCCACGGCCCAATGGTTCATCGCGATGGACCAAAATCGCTTGCGCCGGCGCACGATAGACAACATTCGCAACGTTCAATTTACTCCGGCATGGGGTGAGCAACGGATGATTCAGATGCTCGAAAATCATCCGGAGTGGTGCATTTCGCGTCAGCGAACCTGGGGCACGCCGATTCCCGCGCTCATCTGCCGTTCGTGCAATGAATCCGTACTGGACGCGCGCGTGGCGCGTCTAGCTGCACGCCGTTTTCGCGAGCATGGCGCGGATGCATGGTGGCGCGATCCGGTGCAGGCGTTTCTGCCTTCCGGCTTTGCATGCAGATGCGGTGGAACCGATTTCGAAAAGGAATACAATATCGTCGATATCTGGTTCGAGTCCGGCGTCACGCACTTAGCGGTCCTGGGCAAGAACGGCTTGCCGTGGCCCGGCGACGTCGTGCTCGAAGGCGGCGATCAGTACCGCGGCTGGTTTCGCAGCTCCGTGGTTACCGCGACAGCCGTAAAAGGCGCGGCGCCCTACCGTCATGTGGTCAAAAACGGGTGGGTCAACGACGAACAAGGCCGCCCGATGAGCAAGTCGCTCGGCACCGGCATCGACGCAACGGATGCGATGCAAAAATGGGGCGCCGACGTGCTTCGCCTGTGGGCCGCCTCCGTCGAATTCGTCGATGACGTCCGTTTCGGTCCGCACGTAATCGACCAAGTAAGCCGCGTGTATCGCAATATCCGTAACCGCGTGCGCTTCATGCTGGGGAACCTTGACGACCTCCAGCCCGATCGAATGGTATCGCGCGAACGAATGCAGTGGTTTGACCGGCTGGCGTGCGAGGTCACGGACGATTGGGTCGCTCGCGTCGCCGGCATGTTAAAAACGTATCAGCTGCACGATGCCTATTTGGAGATCATCCGGTTTGAAGGCGAGGACCTTTCCAGCTTTTATCTCGATGCTCTTAAAGATCGGCTCTATTCGAGCGCTGCGGACTCGGAACGGCGCCGCAGCGCGCAAAGCGCCATTTTGCATGTCTTGAACCAATTCTTGAGCATTATCGCGCCGCTATTGTCGTTTACCGCCGAAGAAGCGTGGCAATCGCTTCCTGCACGTCTGCGGGCCGGACACGACAGCGTTTTCGATCTAACGTTCAATCCGTCGCGCCACCCGAACACGGAGGCGCAGAGCGTGTGGAGACGGCTCAAGGACTTGCGTTCGTGGGTTGCTGCAAGCGAAGGACGCCGCGATTACGAGCTGCAGGCGCGCGTCGCGCTCTCACCTGCGTGGTACGACCGTTTTGTACCACATACGGATGATGTTCGTGAAGCACTGGTCGTCTCGGCGTTAACGCTTGAGCGAGACGAGAGCTTGCACGGCGAGGACGATTTGCGTTCGCTCGCACCTGCCCAGGGCGAGAAGTGCCGGCGTTGCTGGAAATATGTACCGCTCGGCAGCGATCCCGCGCACCCGGGGTTGTGCGCCTCGTGCGCTGCCGTCGTACGTTCTATCGACCGCTAAGCGGAGGCGGCGAGGTCCAAGTGATCGCGACGAGTGGCGCGCTCGATAGCGGGCACGTCATCATAGGAAGCAACGACCTTAATCGTCAGTCCGGCGAGCAGACGGCGGGAACGCACCCAATCGAGTACCGCATGGAATTCGCCCGCCGACACCGGTCCTTCGGTGTGCAGCATCAGCGTCGCGGTTTGAGCGTTCGAAAGCAGCGATCCCAGGCGCCGGCACGTGAGCGCGTTACTTCCGCGCGCGATACAGACGCGCAACGATTGCGCGCGCTTGGGAAGATACAGTTCGCCCGCGAGTGTCCGTCCCCGTGCGTTGAGCGCTACGGGAACGTGCAGGCCGAGAGAAGGCTGGTAATACATCGTGGCCTCCATTCCAGAGACACCAGTATGCCAGCGCGTTCCGCATGCGTTAAGCAGGCGTATAGAAGATCGTGAACGGGCCTTCTCAGGACCTTCCTGAAGGCCGGCGCGGACGCTTGAGAGGGCGGTCGGCAGCTCGCACCACCGTTAACGCCTTACCGTCTATTTCGAAGCCGTGAAATGCCGAAATGGCTGCGTCGGCAGCCTTCTCGTCGGCGACGTTCACGTACGCGTAGCCTTTTTTGCGACGGCTGCGACGGTCTCTGGGAAACGTCACGTCGGCCTCTTGCGTGCCGTACTGACGAAACAGCGTTACGAGATCGGCCTTGGCCGCATCGCGGGGATATCCGGCAACAAATAAACGGATCATACGTCCTTTCGCTCAAGGACGCTATCGCGAAAAACGTCCCAACTCCCTGCGTCGATTGCGCTTCGCGCCCTGCGCATCACGGCGTTCAACAGATACACGTTGTGATACGAAAGGAGCCGAGGTCCAAGCATCTCGCCCGAGCGGAATAAGTGCGAAAGATACGCTCGCGTAAATGACGTGCAAACGTAACAGTCGCACGCGGGGTCCAGCGGTCCGTAGTCGTGCACGAATACGGCGTTTCGAATGGCCAGCTCGCCGTCCCAGGTCATTGCGCGGCCGTTGCGTCCGCACCGCGTGGGATAGACGCAATCAAACATATCGATCCCGCAGTCGACGGCGATGACGATGTCGCGAAGCGTGCCCACGCCCATCAGATAGCGCGGTTTCTTCTCGGGCAGCATCGCGGCCGAAAAAGCCGCACAGCGGTACATTTGTTCCCGGCTTTCTCCTACCGATAAACCGCCGATTGCATACCCCGGAAGATCCAGCGAGATTATCGCGCGCGCGCTTTGCTCGCGAAGGCGTTCGTCAAGGCCGCCTTGCATGATCGCGAACAGCGCGGTTTGTGCGCGTTTCCACGCGCGTGTGCTCCGCGCAGCCCAGTCGGCGGAGAGCTTTACCGCGTTTTCGATGACGTCTTCCGAAGCGGGCAACTTCACGCAAACGTCCAGCTGCATCGCGATATCGACGCCGATATCTTCCTGAAACGCCAAAACGTTTTCGGGCGTGAAGCGGTGCCGGCTGCCGTCGATGTGGGATGAAAACGTAACGCCCTGCTCGTCCACGACGCGCCGTGATTCCAAGCTGAAAACTTGAAAACCGCCGCTGTCGGTGAGGATCGGCCTGTCCCACGCCATGAACCGGTGTAAGCCGCCCGCTGCAATCAACACGTCCAAGCCTGGGCGCAGCCATAAATGATACGTGTTCGCCAAAATGATCTGCGAGTGGGCGGAACGCATTTCGTCGGGGGTCAGTCCTTTCACCGATCCGGCCGTTCCCACAGGCATAAACGTCGGTGTCTGTACGGTGCCGTGGGCAAGCCTCAGCGTACCGCGGCGCGCCGTTCCGCTCGTTGCTCGCAGCTCAAACTGCACGAAGAAATCGTTTCGCTGCGATGTATTCAACCGGAGGATCGACTTGGAACTCCATGTCGCGCCCGGTCCGCGGGTGACGGAATGCAAGCCGCCACGCGTGCAGTGCCTGTCCCGGCAACTGAAAGCGCGGATCCGTCCGGCCGTAGACGGGATCGTTGACGAGCGGATGATTGAGGGCCGCCATGTGCACCCGTATCTGATGCGTGCGGCCGGTTTCAAGTCGAAAAAGCAATTCCGCGGCGTCCTGCAACGGTTCGCGCACTTCGTAGTGCGTTATTGCCGGTTTTCCGTCGGCGGTAATTGCATACTTCAACCGGTTGCGCGGATCGCGGCCTATCGGTCCGTCGACCGTTCCGAACGCGTGCGCGGGAATGCCGCACACTAACCCCAGGTATTCACGGGAAATAAACCGCGCCTTCATCGCTTTGCCAAGCGCGCTCAACGCCTCTTCGGTTTTCGCAACCACCAGCAAACCCGACGTGTCGCGGTCCAGCCGGTGCACCAGGCCGGGCCGTAAGACGTCGCCCGGAAGGTTGCGAACGTGCCCGAGCAGCGCGTTAATCAGCGTACCGCTGGTTGCGCCATGCGCGGGGTGCGTGACCATGCCGGCCGGTTTGTCGACCACGATGATCTCGTCGTCTTCATAGACGATTGGAACGTCAATCGACTCCGGCTGCGCGAGCAGCTGCGGCGGCGTCTGAATTTCACATTCCAGAACGTCGCCCTCTTCAATGACGTGGCTGCCTTTTGCCGGCGAGCCGTTCACCCGAAGCTCACCGCGACGAGCGGCGGCAGAAATCAGCGAACGCGGAAATCCCGTGCGGTGCGCGATGACGATGTCAGCGCGTTTGCCCGAATCCTCAGGCGTGACGACGAGTTGCAAGGCTGGACAGAATCAGCAGAATCACGCCGACGGTTATGCAGGCGTCGGCCACGTTGAAAATATTGGGCCAAATGCGGTAGAAGTCGATGAAATCCACCACAAACCGGAAATGCAGGCGATCGATGATATTGCCGGTAGCCCCGCCCAGAATCATACCGAAGGCGACCCGCACGACCGTCGAGCGATGCG
>DASRSF010000289.1:0-8463 GCA_035656615.1 Vulcanimicrobiaceae bacterium
GATTCCGCTAATCGATGCGATGCCGGCCAGCACGCGGGACGCTTCTGCGCCGAGCAGCGCATACGCGCGCACCAATTCCTGAACTTCACGAAGTTGTACTTGCAGGCGCTGCATTAAAATGACATCGAGTTGTACGGCGACGTGCTCCAACGCATAATTCATTGCGTCCATTTCATCGGGCGTGTACGTTTCACGAATGCGCCGCTTTCCGCACGCCGCAAAACCAATGAGTTCGCCCCGCGCGATCATCGGGAAGACGAGCTCCGCGTCGACTGCCGAACCGCCCGCGTGAACCAGCTGCGCGGTGCGCGAGTCCTTGAGCGCCAACACCGTGGGGTCGTGCGCGGAAATCCGCTCCGCGATGGGCTTTTCCGGACGGCTAGCGCCCAGTGCGAAGTCCCCATCCGTGCGCGCCAGGTATAGCGCGGCGTGTTCGGCCCATCCGTATTCCGTGAGCGCCGACACGGTACGCTCCTGCAGCGTTTGCTCGCTCGTAATAAATGCGGCGCGCCGCCCGAACGATCGCAATGCTTTCTCGGCTTCGTAACGCGCCCGGAATATCAGGCGATCGGCAAAACCGTCGACGCGGCGATGCAACGTGCGCATACCAACGCCGATCGCCAGCGCCGAACCGAGCGTAATAATCGTACCGGTTAGATGGGAGTACGACTCAACATAGCGGGACACCAAATACTCAACCAGTACGAAGAGAGCGACGATTGCCGATGAAACCAGGCCGAATACGGCCGCGCGGTTGATCGCGAAGGTAAGATCGAGCACGCGATACCGGAAAAGCGCGTACAGGATGCAAAGAATGCCCAACACTTCACCGAGGTTGGAAAGCCAGTCTCCCAGGTCGTTGAAGGCGCCTGCCGCTGTAGTAAACAGTCCGGGAAACCACGATAAGGATGTGTAGGAGTACATGATAAACGCCATGCCGAGCGTAAGCCACTCCAACCGAAGCCGGTCCAATTGCGCCGACCTGCGGAAGTCGATGATCAGCGCGATGACTGTCAGTACCGCAAAGACGGCCGGTTCGACGTAAACGCCGAGGTCGAAGAAGAGGCTTCCCGGCAGATGTGGTCCGATGCCGAAGGATGCATAGACCATTGAAGACAGCGTCAAGAGGACAAAAAAACCGGCCAACGCGGTTGCGATGATCGAAATCGTACGGCGGCCGTCTTTGGGATAACGCTCGGGAAACCAGCAGCAAAAAAGGACGAGCGTGTACGGAATAACGGGCGTCAGTAAAACGCCCACGATGTAGCCGAAGTTCAGGCCGAAAATCGACGTGCCGGTGTTGCCGAACGTCTGCACCCCGTACACGATCAAAAACGTGCCGAATGCACGCGCCGCCCGATCGCCGGGGCGCGACCAGAACAGTCCAAGCGCCAACAAGAAACCGAAGATGCGAAGCATGTGCGCGCCGATACGCGAGCTCGAGAAAATATTCGCAATGGGCGCCGTTATAATGGTGAGCCGGCGCCCGAGCCGCTCGTCGTAGAAGGCTAAGGGCGCTCCGGCGCGCGCCAAACCCGCCAAGCCCGGTCCAAGCGTGTGTTCATATCTGAACCACGGCGCGTCCACGCGGTCACCGGCCTTCACGCCGGCGCGCTGCGCTGTGCTGCCGTCGAACACCTCGCGTACGACCGCCTGGGTTTCAGAGACGGTATCGTACGTGAACCCGATGTTCGGAAAGCGTCCGCGATCAAAAAGGTCCACGAACGCCAGAAAAAGCGCAAATAACGCCGCTATGGTAAGCAAGGTACGCCAGACTGGTGCCGTCATGCCGTGTCCTCCAGGCCGGTAAGCACGTATCCATCCATCGTGCTTCATCAGCGCCCCCAGCGCAAGACGGGAGCGAGCCGTGGGGCGGCGAACGCGCGGCCTATAGTGAACCGGATAGTCATACTCGGCGGCGGTTTCGCCGCAATTGCTACCGCGCAGCGGTTGGAGCGGCGGCTTCATCGCGGCCAGGCCGAGTTGACGCTCATCAGCCGCGAAAATTTCTCGCTCTTTACGCCGATGCTGCCCGAAGTCAGTTCGGGGGCCCTGGACGCACACGATATCGTAACGCCGATTCGCTCACAGCTGCGCCATACGCGCTTTATTTTGGCCGACGTGACGGGAATCGACGTGAGCACGAATGAGGTGCAGTACACGCACATCCTCACCGGTGATAATGAGACACTTCACTACGATCAACTGGTTATTGCCATCGGAGCCGCAACCTCGACGTTCAATTTACCGGGCGTCGCCGAACGCGCCTTCGCCTTGAAAACGTTGGAAGACGCGCTCATTTTGCGCAACCGGTTTATCTGGCTTCTGGAATTGGCGGACACGACAAACGATGATCTTGAACGTAAACGGCTGCTCACGCTCGTCGTAGTCGGCGGAGGATTCACTGGCGTGGAAGCGGCGGGCGAAATGGTGGAACTGTTTCTAAACGTGGGCCGCTTTTATCCCAACGTGCGCAAGGACGACGTGCAGATTTTCCTTGTCGAAGCCGACAAGACGCTGCTGCCCGGCTTACCGCCGCGCATGGGAAGCTATTCGGAGCGCGATCTCAAACGCCGCGGCGTAACGGTGATATTGGGCGACGGCGTGCGGGGTGCGGACGACTCGCATTTGGATCTGCAAAGCGGGCGGCGGATCGAAACGCGCACGATCGTTTGGAGCGCCGGAATCCGTTCGCGCGCGCTTGCCGGAAGCGAATCGCTTCCGCGCAGAAAGAATGGAACCCTCATCGTAAATCAGGATATGAGCGTGCCGGACCATCCCGGCGTCTGGTCCATCGGTGACTGCGCTGCAATTCCGAATGGAAAAGGTGGTTTGTATCCGGCGACGGCGCAACATGCGATCCGTGAGGGTCCCGTACTTGCGGACAATATCGTTGCAACGCTTCGGGGCGCTGCAACCAAGCCATTTCGATATACGACGCTTGGCATGATGGCCTCGCTGGGCGCGCGCAAAGCCGTCGCACAATTGCCCGGAGATCTTGTGCTGACCGGTTTCTTCGCATGGGTTCTTTGGCGCGCATATTACCTTTCGCGGCTGCCCGGGCTGGACCGCAAATTTCGCGTCGCGTTCGACTGGACGCTTGAACTGCTCTTTCCACGCGACATCTCCGAGCTGCGGGTCTATACCGAACGTGCGCAGTCCAGTGCAGCGGCGGACGCGGGCCTCGCGCCCCGCAAAGATGTTGTGCTAAAGTAGGGGCATGGAATTCCGCGAACCGATCCGGGAGCTCATTCGCGATCCGCGTGACTTTACGCAGGCGCTTAATTTTCCGCCGCCGGCGGACATTCGGATTTACGACGAAACGTTGCGTGACGGTGAACAAATGCCGGGCGTTTGTTTCACTCCCGAGCAAAAGTACGAGATCGCCAAGCGCCTTGCCGATATCGGCGTGCACGTGATGAGCGTTGGTTTTCCGGCAGCGTCCGCCGGCGATCGTAAAACGCTGCAACTGGTCATGGAAGGCAAGCACCGCGGCGAACTGGGCAACGTTGAAATCGTCGTCATGTGCCGCAGCAATCCCAAAGATATTGACGTCACCGTCCGGACACTGGAAGAAATCGGCGTATCGCCGTCCGAAGTGACGTTTTTCATTTTCACCAGCGGCAGCGATCTGCATTTAAAGTACAAAATTGGCAAGACACTGCTCAAACTCGAAGGCCGCAGTGAAAGCGAATGGCTCGATTTACCGCTGGAATTTTACCGTACCGCCAACATCAAGCTTCAATGCGAGGCGATACGCTATGCGCGCGGCAAAGGCGTGACGAGCGTTGAATTCGGTGCGGAGGACGGAAGTCGCGGTGATGTCGAGTATTTCATCCGTTACTTCAAAGAGTGTTTGGCTGCGGGCGGCGACCGGCCGGCATGGCCGGATACCGTCGGTTGTTTGACTCCGGAAGCCGCCCGCTGGTATTGCACGCGCATCGTCGAAGCGATGCCGCCCGGATTGCCGATGGTCTGTCATTTTCACAATGACTACGGCTTGGGCACCATCAATGCGATCACCGCGGTTTCATGCGGATTCAAAGTTGTCTCCGTTACGGCCAACGGATACGGCGAGCGCGCGGGCAACGTTAAGCTTCATGAGTTCGTTACTGCGCTGAACGTGTTGTACGGCGTGCAGATTCCGGGGTTCAAGTATTCGAAGTTGCGCGAGCTGGCGCGCTTCATGGAGCGAATGACCGGCATTCCGATGCAGCAGCACGAGCCTATCGTCGGTTCCAAAGTGTTCGCGCATGAGTCCGGCATCCACACGCATGCCATGCTCATCGACCACCGGATGTACGAGGCGGTACCCGCTTCGCTCGTCGGCGCACAGACCTCATGGATTTTCGGAAAGCATTCCGGCGTTGCCCTCGTTGAGGATACGCTTCGCAAGCATTCGGATGAGCTCGCGCGCCGCGGGGTCGCCCTAAATTCGGAACTCGCGCATCGCGTTACCGAGGAAATAAAACGTCTGCGAGAAGAGCGGGCCGCCGGAAGCGCGAGCGAAGAAACGATCGATCTTTACGAGCAGGCCATGCGCCGTTTATCGATTAGCGAGGCGGAAGTCGCGGAAATCGCGATCGCGCTCGGGCAGCCGAATACCGCGGTAGCGGGCTAGTTTCTCGTTTGAATCCGAGCCGTACGGTACTCGCGGTGCTGCTGGGCTACCTTGCGCTGATTCTGCTCGAGGTGCTGGGCGGCGCGTTTTTGTACGCACTCCGTTTCATCCCCGGCACGAGCAACACGATGATCGCCAGCGAGTGCGTGGTCCTCATTAGCGGCGTGGTTGCAGGCGGCATAACGGCCCGTCTGGCTCCCTCGCGTCCGCTCAGTCACGCCGGTGCGCTCGCACTGGCAATTATTTCCGCCACTTCAATCGCAACCGCCCTCGTACATCCGCACACCCACCAAATCTACCCCATGTGGTATCCGTACGTACTCGGCTTCTTCGGCGGCCTCGGCGCCTTCGCCGGCGGCGCCTTCGTAACCACCCGCATCACCCCGTCATCATCCTAAGCCTGTCGAGGCACGCGCTTCGGCTGCGCTCAGCGGCCCTTCGACAAGCTCAGGGTGACAAAGTGGAGGGTTTTAACGCAAATGTGTTGTTAGCCAGTTTTGCCAGCGGCGGCAGATGTCTTCGATGCGGACGGGGTCTTGGGGGAAGTGGCCGATGACGGGATAGATGACGAACTGGACGGGTGTGCCGGTGGCGCGGATCTCGTGATAGAACTCGTATGATAACGGCGTTGGTACGCGATAGTCGCCGGCATCGCTCAGGATGAGCGTGGGTGTACGGACGTTGGAAGCGTACGATAGCGGCGATTCTTCACGGTAGAAGGCTAACTGTGCGGCGCTGGTCCACGGAGACGGGCCGATGAATTGTGCCGTGAAGTCCTTGGCGTCGGTCATGTCGTGATATTGCACCCAGTCGTTGACGGCGGCGCCTGATACGGCGGCGCGCCAACGGCGGTCGTGCGTGATAAGCCAGGAGGTCATCAAGCCGCCCTCGCTCCAGCCTGAAACGGCGACGCGCTTCGCATCCACGCCGTACTGCGCGATAACGCGCGTTACACCGGCTTCGATGTCTCTGCCGGGGACGCTCGATATACGCGGAACGGTGGTGCGCGCGAACACTAAACCAAGGTTATCGCTGCCGCGGTAATTCGGTTCAAATACCAGCCAGCCGTGCGCCGCTAAAAGCTGCGCAAACCCTGAATAGCTCGTCGTCGACGCGCTCGTGGGGCCGCCGTGAATGTAAAGCACGAGCGGAGATCGCGTGCCGGAATGCCAGCCCGGCGGCGTAATAACGACGCCGTCGGCTTGTAGGCCATCGAAGGTGCGCCATGCGATCGTGTGCGGAGTGCCCAGCCGGTACCGCTCGATCCACGCATTGTAGTCGGTTAACCGGCGCGGCGCGGTTGCGCCGGGACGCAGTAGAAATAGCTCCGATGGACGATCCGGCGCATTCCCGGCGAACGCAATGGTTCCGTCGCGCGACGCGCTCAAACCCGCCGTCTCATTGAGCGAGCCGAGTGGCAGAATCTTGACGTGCCCTGCCGGTGAAACGGCGAACAATCGCGTGCGTGTTTCATCATTGGCCGCTATCAGGACGGTGTCGTGTGGTAAAAAGGCCGCCTCACCGACGTTACGATTCAACGCAAATGTCACGCTATGTGGATATGAACCATCGGGAGCCGCCAGTGCAACTTCCGTTTGCATGCTGCCGTGCGGATTTGAAAAACCAAATGCGATGCGGCCGCTCGCCGATCGGAATGGATCCTCTTGCGTCTGCGAAAGTTTTTTCAGCGCAATCGTTTTTCCGGAGGATACCTCGATGCGAACCAGTTCGCGCGCGAGGTACCGGTACGGCAGCACATTTCCGGTGATGCGAGTTACGAAAACGTAACGCCCTCCGGCGGAATACGTGAACCCGCCGCCGACGCTCCACTGACCCGAGCCGATTCGCCGGTTGTTGTGTCCCGACGCGTCGATTTGATAGAGCTGATCGGGCGTGGGAGCTTCTTGTGCGGTCCACGGTTCATCCGTGACTTCAAATTCATCGGCGTGCGCATCGATCTCGGCTTTATTCGGGGGCTCGGTGTGGCGCACGTACGCCAGGGAGCGGCCGTCCGGGCGCCAGTCGAAGTCGCCGACGCCGGCGGCTTCATGCGTTAACTGAACCGATTGCCCGCCGTTCATCGGCAAGATGAAGAGTTGCGTTTGCGGTTCTTTGGGTTCGCCTGCCGGCGCACTTTCGTCTGTGGGCGGCTCTTCGCGCGGCTCCTGCGCAACGTATGCTAGGCGACTGCCGTCGGGAGACCATTCCATCATTCCGAACTGTCGTACGCCCGTTAGTAACGTTCGCGCGGCACGGGTGCGCACGTCGACGAGCACGATGTCGGTCATTGCACGGTCTTTGTTGTAATCGTTGCGCCCTACCACGATGGCAACGCGCTGCCCGTCCGGCGATATTTGCGGCGAAGAAACACTGACGGTTTTGCGGAGATCGGCCAGCGTCAGCGCGCGGGCTTGGGTAGGTGCAGCGGCGGCAACGGCAGCAACAGCGGCAACAGAAGGTACAGCGGCTATCATCATTACTTCATCCACCTATCGAACCAGCCGGCCCAGCGGCGCAGAACCCGTTCACGACCCACGGGGTCGGTTGGAAAATGTCCGTATCGCGGAAACGCGACGAATTGCACGGTTATGTGCCGCGCGCGCAGCGCATGATACAGCTCATACGCTTGCGTGACCGGAACGCGCTGGTCTCGCGTGTCGCTCAAGATGAGCGTCGGCGTCCGCATACGGTCTACGTAGTTGATCGGCGACTCCGCCAAATATGCCGCCTTGCCTTGTTCGTTGAAGGGCGAGACGCCGGGGAAGAACGCCTGATTAAAGGGCTCGTTAATATCGGAGAGCATGGCTTGCTGATATTGGTCGTTCACGGCTGCGCCGCTTACGGCCGCGCGCCAAAACTGCGCATGACCGATGAGCCACGATGTTTGCAGACCGCCGCCCGACCATCCGGATACACCGATGCGCGATTCGTCCACGATTCCCAATTTGCGTACGGCGTCCACTGCGGCCAGATTGTCCTTTCCCGGACCGCTCGCCATGTCGCCGACGATTGCTTGCAAGTACGCATCGCCCGCGTTGTCGCTTCCGCGGTAATTTGGACGAAGCACTAAATCTCCGTGCGCGGTAAGAATTTGCACCAGGCCGCCGTTTTCAATTCCCACAAAGTCCCGCGTCGAGGTTGAAACGGGGCCGCCATGGATGTCGAGCACGAGCGGATACCGGCGGCCGGGCTGATACCCGACCGGGTAGAACAGCACGCCGTCAGCCGTCATGCCCGTGTCCGTCTTCCACCGAAGTTCTTGCGCTTGCGGCAGTTGATAATCGCTCAGCCAAGCATTTTCGTCGGTCAAACGCAGCGGCGTTTTTGCGCCGGGCGACAGATAATAGATATCCGCAGGACGATTGGTCCGCGTGCCGGCAAACGCGATGCCGCCGCCGGCAGACACGGACAAATCCGGTGCGATGTCGAGCTCGCCTACGTCATACCGGCTGAACGTTCCGGCCGGCGAGAGCCGCCATAAGACGTCGCGCACGCCGTCCGAGGTTGCAACGGCAAGATCGCCGCTGGGCAACCAGGCTGTAAAGTGCACGTTCCGGTCGAGCGTGCGCGAGGAAAACAATTCCCTACCGCCCGCCATGGACCGCACGGAGACGTCGTTTTGCAGATAGATCGTGCCGTGCCGAGGGACATTGACGGCAAGGAACATACCGTCTTGCGAAAGCCGCGGCTCGCTGTCGATACCCAAGCCCAGCGGTGCGTCGGTTTTTGCGAGCACGTCATGAACGTAGGTCGTTTGTTGGATGAAGTGCGCGAAGACGGGATCGGGCTGGCGCTGATAGTAAATGCGACGGCCGTCTCGCGCCCAGATCGGATCGGAACCC
>DASRSF010000290.1:0-7374 GCA_035656615.1 Vulcanimicrobiaceae bacterium
CCATTTCCGAAGCGTTTATCATTTTGGATGAAGCGCAAAACGCAACGCGCGAACAATTGAAAATGTTTTTGACGCGTTTGGGAACCGCATCGCGCATGATCGTGAACGGCGACGTGACGCAGATCGACCTTCCGTCAGGAGTTTCGAGCGGACTGCTCGATGCGCGAAAACGCTTCGAGCGCCTCGAAGATGTCGCGATCGTTGAACTGGACGAAACCGACGTCGTGCGCCACCCGCTGGTTTCGCGCATTATCAAAGCATACGCCGAGCCCGCACGGTGATTTATTTTGCGAACCGCGTGCGTGGCGCCGGCGTCGACGGCCGCCGCCTGAAGTCGGACGCGCGAGCCCTGCTGGACGCCGTGGGCGAAAAGACTTCCTCGCTTTCCATCTCGCTCGTGACCGACGGCGACATCGCTGAATTGAACCGGCTTCACCGTGGTAAAGACCGCCCCACCGACGTCCTGAGTTTTCCGCTGGATCCCTCGCCTGCGGCCCCCGAACGCCTGCTCGGGGACGTCGTCATCAGCGTGGACACGGCACGGCGGCAGGCCGCGGAATATGACGCGCCGCTGCAGAATGAACTCAACCGCTTGCTTATTCACGGAATTCTTCATGTGCTCGGACACGACCACGAAAAAGCCGCCGAGCGCGCGATCATGGAAGCCGAGGAACGCCGGCTAGCCGCGGCGATCGGCATGCCGTGGCCGTACGACCATGCATGAACCCAAACGACCACAGTACGTCCGAATAACGGAGACCAAGTTTTGGAGTTCGTTCCACTACGCATTTCAGGGACTAATGTACGCGGTGCACACGCAGCCGAATATGCGCATCCATCTAGTCATCGCAACGCTCGTGCTGCTTGCCACGCTCGTGCTTCGGCTCGAACGCATTTATGTTATCGCGGTGATTATCGCGATCGTCATCGTGCTCGGAATGGAGCTGATGAACACCGCGATCGAAGCCGTCGTGGATCTGCTTACGGTTGCGCATCATCCGCTGGCCAAGACCGCCAAAGATGCGGCGGCCGGGGCTGTACTAGTTGCATCGGTTGGTGCGGTAAGCGTGGGATATCTTGCGTTTTATCAAGGCATTCAACAGGGGGGCACGCGCGTTTACACGGCGGTGGCGCAAGTGCCCGCGAATACGATTCTCGTTATACTTGCGATCGCGCTGATTGGAACGATCTTTGCCAAAGTTTGGGTCGGACGCGGTTCACCGCTTCAAGGCGGTGCCGTGTCGGCGCATACGGCGCTGGCCTTCGCTGCCGCCACGGGGCTCGCGCTGTTTTTTCAACGTCCCCTGGTCGCCGTTTTGGCGTTTTTCATTGCGGCTTTGGTGGCGCAGAGCCGGGTGGAAGCCCGGATTCACACCGCGTTCGAAGTCCTCTGGGGAGGTATTCTGGGCACTCTGGTGGCGCTCGCCGTCTTCGTACTGATGCGCCCGCACGTCGTGATATAATGTGGCGTCATTGGAACCGCTAAGTAGTCAGCCGGCCTCTCACTTTATCCCCTGGTACGAGATCCTCGCGCTCGTCGTGCTGGTCCTTTTGGCCGCATTCTTTGCCGCCTCGGAGGCCGCGCTGGTAAGCGTTTCACGCCTGCGCGCCCGTTCGATGGCGGAGCGCGGGATCGCACGCGCTCGGGCCGTCGAAGAATTGACCGACGACCGCAACCGCTTCCTGACCTCGATCCTGGTCGGGAACACGATCATTTTGCTGGTTGCGGATTCGCTGGCCACGTATGTCTTTATTCGCGCCGGGATACCCAACGGTGCAATCATCTCGACGGTCGTCATGACCTTCGTGCTGCTGTTGTTCGGCGAAATCATTCCGAAGACGCTGGCGGTCAGTGATAACGAGCGCTGGGCACTGCGGCTGGCACCGGCCATGCAGCGCATGGCATGGCTTCTCACGCCGCTGGTGATGTTTTTTCAGTGGATGACGAATGTACTTTTGCGGCCTTTCGGTATTCGACATGCGCATCAGTTGTTCGTAACCGAGGAGGACATTCGCACGCTGGTCAACGTCGGCGCCGAGCAAAAGGTACTCGAAGAACAAGAGCGCGAGATGATTCATTCGGTCATCGAGTTCGGCGACACGATCGTACGCGAGGTAATGACGCCGCGGCCGAACATCGTCGCCGTCTCGGTAGAGGACTCACCGCAGCGAGCCCTTGACATGGTGATTGCGGAAGGCTACTCGAAATTGCCGGTTTACCAGGATTCAAAGGACGATATCATCGGCGTGGTGCACGATCGCGAGCTGTTGATCGCCCTGGCGAACGGCTCGCTGAGTTCGACGTCCCTGCGCTCGATGATGCGGCCGGTAGAGCACGTGCCGGAGAACAAAAAGATTGCCGAACTGCTTCGCGAGATGCAGCGCAACAAATTTACTCTGGCGATTGTCGTTGACGAATACGGCGGTACCGCTGGCCTAGTGACGATGGAAGATTTGCTGGAAGAGATCGTCGGTGAAATTCGCGACGAGCACGATGAAGGTGAAGAAGAGCCCGTGCGAATCCTCGACGAGCATGAAGCCGTCATTGATGCGGGAGTGAATATCGAGGACGTCAACGCCAAATTAGGCACGCATTTGCCGCACGAGGAATTTGAAACAATCGGTGGATTTACCGTCGGTCTTTTCGGCCGCCTTCCCAACGAGGGTGAAGAGGTCGAGGCCACGGACCATACGCGTCTGCGCGTTGAACGCATGCGCGGCCGTCGCATCGTTGCGGTACGCATCTTCACGAACGGAACGCTGCCTGCGCAAACAGAAAGCCGCAGTGAAGATGCCGTTTAAGGATGTGGACGCGGCGCTGACGGCGGCGCATGCGTACCGGGCGCAGGCGTACGCGCCGTATTCTAATTTTGCGGTCGGGGCGGTCGTCGTAGGTGAAGACGGGACGTTTTTCGGCGGCGCGAACGTTGAAAACGCGAGCTACGGGCTGACGATCTGCGCCGAACGGGCCGCAGTATTTCATGCGGTAGCTTCGGGACGCCGCGATCTTCGCGCCGTTGCGATCGCCGGGCCGCCGGAACGCGCAAGCGCGCCCTGCGGCGCGTGCAGACAAGTGCTACGCGAATTCAATCCTGGCATGGACGTGGCGTATACGGCCTCCGGCGCAGTGGTGCAGACGACGCTGGAGCGGCTCTTGCCTGATTCGTTTGGTCCAGAAGACCTGCGATGACCGCGCCCACGCGCGCTTACAAAACCAGTGCCGTCGTACTTCGCGGACGGAACTACGGTGAGGCCGACCGGATTCTGACGTTGTTCACGACGGCGCGCGGAAAATTGGACGCGATTGCCAAAGGCGTTCGGCGTACAAAGGGACACTTGACCGGACGGCTGGAGTTCGCCAATGAAGTGCAGCTGGGCATGCATCGCGGGCGTAATATGGACGTCGTCGTTTCCGCGGATATCGAACAGGCGCACTGGAAAGATTTGGTAGCGCCGCAGCGGTTTGCCGCAGCAAATTTCGTCGTCGAGCTCGTGGATGGCTTTTGCGAACCGGATCTTCCGATGCCGGATGTATACGAGCTGCTGACGGCAGCTTTGCGCGCGATCGGAACGCGCGCCCAGCCTTTGGCGCTCTTGCCGCGTTTCTCACTGCGCCTGCTGCACATGCTGGGTCTGGCGCCGCCGCTGGACCGGTGTATACGGTGCAGCGCACCGCTTGAAAACGGCGGAGCGTGGCTTGATCTTGAGCAGGGCGGCTTCGCTGGTGAAGAATGCCGGGTCGTCTGGCGCCAGGCGGCGAGGTTGGACGCAAACGATATGGAAAATCTGCGCGGGCTCGCCTCGCAGCGCAGCGATTCGCAACGTGCCGCAGCCTTTGCCACCCGGGCAAGCGGCCAGGCGGTCGAGGCGCTGCTGCACTACCATTTGGGCCGCCGGCCAAAGGCGGGACTCCACCTTGTGGAATTCGTAAACACGCCGTCTTAATGGCCCTCCTTGCGCTGGATGTCGGTACGAAGCGGATCGGCCTGGCGGTTGCCGATCCCGGCAACACCTTCGCGCTCCCGCTCACCGTTATCGAACGAACAAATATTCGCACCGACCTCGCTCGCATTGCGGGCATTGTCCAGGAATACGGAGTTACCGAGCTTGTTGTCGGCGATCCGGTAACGCTATCCGGTCAACGGGGGCCTGCCGCGCAGACCATCGATCGCTTCGTCGAGCAATTGCAAGAAGTGTTCACCGGGCCGGTGCACCGCGTCGACGAGCGCATGACCACGGCACAAGCGACAAAGCAACTCATCGCAGCCGACGTGCGCCGTTCCAAACGCCGCACCATCGTAGATAAAATGGCGGCTGCATTGATCCTGGAGACGTTCCTTGCGCGTCGCTAAATGGATCGCCGGCGGCGTATGCGTAGTCGCGGCCGCGGCAGTGCTGTGGTTCTCGTACGCGGTGTTCGCCGACCGATCGCAACCGCATGCGACCACGCGCGTTATCGTTCAACGCGGAGCGACGTTTCGGCAGATCGCGGAGCAGCTGGCACAGGCAGGCGTGGTAAACAATGCGACGGCGTTTCGTCTTTACGCCAAGCTGCGGCATGCCGATACCGATGTCCACGCCGGAGAATTCAGCTTCCCGCCGCATCAAACGACCGTTCAAGTGCTGGGACAGCTGCAAAGCGGTGGCGCACAGATTGCCAAGTGGGTGACTATCCCGGAAGGCTTCACGGCAAAGCAGATCGCGCAACGGCTGCAGGAAAACGGTTTTGGCAACGCGGCTGTATTCGAGCACGCATTCTTGCATGACACGACGGTAGCCGCCGGACAGCCTACGGCAAACCTCGAAGGCTACTTGTTTCCCAGCACCTATTTACTGCCGATCGGCGCAACGCCGCAGACGGTCGAGCGCATCCTCACCACGCAATTTCAGCGCGAATTGCCACCGGATGCCGCGAGGAAGGCTGCTGCTCACCATCTTACCGTGCCGCAGGTCATCACGCTCGCTTCCCTCATCGAACGCGAGGCGAAGGCGCCCGATGAGCGGGCGCTCATCGCCGGGGTATACTATAACCGGCTACGCCTCGGGATGCCGCTGGAGGTCGACGCATCGATCGAATACGCCTTGGCGCAGCACCACAGCGTCATCACGTATAGCGATCTCAAGGTGAATTCACCATATAACACTTACCTGCATCAGGGGCTTCCCCCCACCCCCATCGCCAATCCAGGACTTCCATCGATTCAGGCCGCACTCAATCCCCATTCGTCCGATTTCTTGTATTACGTGTACAAAGGCAACGGGCACCACGCATTTGCAAAGACGCTCGCCGAACAAGACGCCAACATCGCCAAGTATTTGAAGTAGGAGACCACAATGTCGACCAATGGTGAATCCGGACAACAGCAAGCGCTGGAACTTCGAGACGTGCTTGTCATCCAAACCACCGACGAAAAACAGCTGGAATTCGAAGTCGTCGGGTTGGTGGAAGACGACGAGAATCATCAGTATGCGGTGCTGTATTGCGAACAGGAGGACGAATTCGTCGTCTGTGACGCGAAAGGCGATTTGCTCGAAGACGACACGCTGGCCCAGGAAATTCTCGACGACTTTTTCGTATTGGCCGAAGAGTCGGGCGATGGAAGCGCCTCACCGCAGGAGAGCGAGTAATTCGCGCGCTGTTTCTCTCGGCGAACGTCGGGGTTGGGCATACTTCCGCGGCCCATGCACTAAAGACGGCGCTCGCCGATAGCGATCCGAACTTTGAGGCAACGGTCGTCGATTCGTACAAATATGCGGCATCAGTTGTATCGTCCGTCGTATCAAGCGGATATCTGGGAATGGTCAAAACGATTCCGCAGATGTACCGGTTTCTCTACAACCGGGCGGAACGCGCGACCGAGGTGGGTCCGTTCCGCGCATGGGTTCACCAATTTACCGCAGGCAACTTACGAGCGCTTCTCTCGCGTTTGCGCCCCGACGTGGTCATTTGTACCCATGCCTTTCCGTGCGGCGTGATGGCGGAGTACAAGCGGCAGTTCGCCGATGCGCCGCCGGTTATGGGTGTGGTTACGGATTTTGTGGTGCACTCGTTTTGGATACACCAAAACATCGATGCGTATGCAGTAGCGACGGAGCAGATGCGCAGCACGCTGGTGACGCGGGGAATTCCGTCCGAGCGCATTCTGGTTTCGGGGATACCGGTGCATTCTTCGTTCGGACATCCGCGCGCCGATATGGAATCGCTGCGCCAGGAATTAGGATTGCCGCTCGATCGCCGTATTGCGCTGCTCATGGGCGGCGGGTTGGGATTGGGTCCTATTGAGATGATGATGCAGGCGCTGGACCGGATGAGCGTTCCCGTATGCGCGGTTGCAATCGTTGGGCGCAGTTCACGAGTAGAGCAGCGCGTGCTGGAACGCGCGCATCGCGTGCATTACCCCGTCCGCGTCGTGCGGTTCGTCCACAACGTGCAAGACTACATGCACGCGAGCGATGTGCTCATTACCAAACCCGGCGGGTTGACGTCTTCCGAGGCTCTGGCGGCCGGGTTGCCGATGGTGCTGTTTAAACCGCTGCCGGGTCAGGAAGAGCGCAATACGCGGTATTTGGTTCAGCGTCACGCGGCGCTTCGCGCAAAAAGCTCGCGCGATCTCACGCGTACCGTGGAGCGTCTGCTCAGCTCGGATGACCGCCGCAAAGAAATGCGCGCCGCCATGGCGGCGCTCGGCAAACCGGACGCTGCTACCGAAATCGCCGAGGTCATCCGCACGCTATGCCGGACCGCAAACCGGCGGGCAATCGCATGAGAACGCCGGCCCATTGGACCTACTCCGGCCTCTTTCTCGCATTGCGGATCTATGCCGGCTGCTTCTGGCTCTCGCACGGCGTGCCGAAGTTTCTGAACTCGGCCATGTTCATGCCTCCGAACGGCGTTATATCGATACTTGTCGGTAAGGCGCTCGCCTCGCAAACCGGGTTCTACCACGATTTTCTGGCCACGACCGTCATGCCCCATATCGATTTGTTCGCAGAGTTGGTCCGCTTAGGTGAAGTGCTGGCCGGGTGCAGCCTGTTGTTAGGAATCTTTACACGCTTGGGTGGCTTGGTGGGGTGCTTTCTTGCGCTGAATTACATGGCGATCAACGGCGAGTTTTCATCCTGGACGACCATCGGCACGCTGGATGCCGCTGCGTTCGTGCTCTCGTTTCTCATGCTTGTCATGCCCGCGGGTAGAGTAGCCGGCGTCGATGCACTTCTTTCCGGAGGCCGGCGCACGCGCGATCCGGTCGTGATTCCCGAATTTGTCGACGAGCCACCGCGTACGCCGGGAAGCTAACCTAAAACATTCAAGTCGCCGGGCCGATGTATGAAACTGCCATGCGACCGATGCTCGAACGAATTCCATCTGCGTAT
>DASRSF010000291.1:0-9462 GCA_035656615.1 Vulcanimicrobiaceae bacterium
TCCATAAATCGCAAGGAGTTTGGTCTTCTTTGGAATCAGGCGCTGGAAACGGGCGGCGTGGTGGTCAGCGATGAAATTCGCATTGAACTGAATGTGCAGGCCGTTCTACAGAAATAAGGAGCGATATGGCGGCCAGCGCAATGCCGGCACTCTTTGTTGGACACGGTAATCCGATGAATGCCATTTCGGAAAATCCGTACGCGCCCAAGTGGAACGCCATAGGCCGTTCGTTTCGCAAGCCCAGCGCAATACTCGCGATATCGGCGCACTGGTACGTGGAGCAAACCGCGGTAACTATCGCGGACGCTCCGCGTACCATTCACGATTTCGGCGGCTTCCCGCGCGAACTGTACGAGGTTCAGTATCCGGCACCAGGCGATCCCCAACTTGCGGTGCGCGTCGCGAACATGCTTGCCGCGGATACGACGGTGGTCATGGACGATCGCTGGGGACTGGACCACGGTACGTGGTCGGTTCTATTGCATCTGTTTCCCGAAGCGGACGTCCCGGTGGTACAACTGAGCATCGACGAGCGAGAGCCGCCGCGCTTCCATTACGAGCTCGGACAGCGACTTGCCCCGCTGCGCGACGAAGGCGTGCTCATTCTTGGAAGCGGCAACGTGGTGCACAACCTGCACACGTTCGCGTGGGGCAGCCACCCAGCGCAGCCGTTCGACTGGGCGATGCGGTTCGATCGCCGAGTGCGCGAACTGACGCTCGCATTCGATCACGATCCGCTCGTCGACTACGAAGAACTCGGACGTGACGCCTTGCTCTCGGTGCCCACGCCGGATCACTATCTCCCGCTCCTGTACGTATTAGGCGCGCGCCGTACCACGGACTCCGTGTCTTTCCCGGTTGAGGGAATCGACGGCGGCTCCGTCTCGATGCTGGCAATCGACCTTCGCTGATACGCAAACGTCAATCGACGCAGTATAGCCCTTTGCCGGCATACCCGGACTGCGGCAGCTGCGCTTTTTGCATGGCGCGGTCTTGTTCGCAAGGCGCGCAAAGGGCAGAAGCCGGCACCGGGCGACCGCAATCGGGGCAACGCGGTTCAAGCGGTGACATGAGTGTTTCTCCTTTTTCTTGCTTGAAATGACGAAGGGACCCGGCTCTACGCCGGATCCCTTCAAGGAATCTGTGGCTGTAGGCCGGTCTACAAAACGTGCTCCGTCGTACAAATGCTAATGCCGCCGCGTTGCGGAGCAATGCGATTGAGCAACATATGTGCGAGGAAAACGATCATAGGAACCTTAGGATAGCATCTCTGTCAAGACTGCGGCTAGGTGCTTCGATAAGGAGCAAAGGGCACCGGGGGCAAAGCAGTAGCAGATGTTCCGCTACCTTACCGCCGGTGAATCGCATGGCCCCGCTCTTGTCGGGATTTTGGACGGCATTCCGTCGCGTTTGCATGTAGACGTCGATCGTATTAACGGCGAACTTGCTAAGCGGCAAGGGGGCTACGGGCGCGGCGGCCGGATGAAGATCGAGCAAGATACCGTGGAGTTTCTGGCCGGCGTACGCGGATCGTATACGCTCGGCTCACCGGTTGCGATAATCGTTCGCAACCGCGATTTCGAAAACGTTCGCGAGTTGATGGACCCGATTACCGGTCACGGAAAAGAACTGAGCAATCCGCGACCCGGGCACGCGGATTACGCCGGAGCGATGAAGTACCGGCACCGCGACCTGCGTAACGTTCTTGAACGCGCCAGCGCGCGAGAAACGGCGATGCGCGTGGCGCTCGGCGCGATATGCGCGCAATTACTTGAAGCGCTCGGCATCCTCACGCATTCATACGTGCACCGCATAGGTACGGTTGAGGCGCCGGCGATTGAAGAAATCGATGCGGAAGAAGTAGAACGCAGCGAAGTCCGGTGCCCGGATGCAGGCGCGTCCGCGGCGATGATTGCCGAGATCGATCGAGCTAAACGCGAAGGCGATACACTGGGTGGGCAGTACGTCGTTCGCGTGGACGGAGTGCCGGCCGGCATAGGGAGCAACCGTCAACCGGATACCCGGCTCGACGGCGTGCTTGCCGGCGCGCTGATGGCGATGCAAACGGTCAAAGCGGTCGAAGTCGGTCTGGGCGCGGAAGTGGCCTCGCGTGCAGGTTCGGCCGCGCACGACACGTTTAACCTTGCGCAGGGCGAGATCGTGCGCGGCAGTAACCGTGCGGGCGGCATCGAGGGTGGTATGAGCAACGGCCAGCCCATCGTGCTGCGCGTGTCGGTCAAACCAATTCCGACGCTGATGAAGGCGCTGCCGTCCGTGAACCTGCACGAAGGCACGCAAGCCCCCGCCTCAATTGTTCGCAGCGACGTTTGCGTGGTTCCGGCCGCGGCCGTGGTTGGGGAAGCGATGGTTCGGCTCGCACTCACGGCACCGATTCTGGAAAAGTATGGCGGTGACTCGATTGACGAAACGCTGGACAATCTGCGGCGAAGCACCGAAGCCGCCGCCGCGCTGTTTGCATTCGAATCCGAGCGGACGTGAAGAAGCACGTAGCACTGACGGGCTTCATGGCGGCCGGAAAGTCCACCATCGCAAGCAAATTGGCCCGAAAATTACAGGTTCCGTTTTATGACGTGGACGATCGCATCGTTCGCGGCCATGGCGCGATCAGTGATATTTTTTACGCGCAAGGAGAAGCGGCGTTCCGCGAATTCGAGTTTGAAACCATACAGGGCATCGTGGAATCGGAGGCGCCCGGAATCATCGCTCTGGGAGGCGGTGCGGTTACGCACGATGCGACGTTAAAATTGTTGAAGAAGCGGACGTATCGGGTCTTCATCAAAGTTCCTCCGGAGCAACTTTTGGGCCGGTTGCGCCGCAGTAAACGTGTGCGCCCGCTCGTTGGACCCACGCCCTCATTGGCGCGCATCAAGGAATTGTACATGCAACGTTTGCCTCGATACGCGCACGCTGATTTTGTCGTTGAAGCCGATGACCTGAGCACGTCCGTCATCGTCGATCGTATTGCCGAATGGTTAGCTCGCAAGAACATTACCCTGGAATAATCGTCCAGG
Organism: Vulcanimicrobiaceae bacterium; assembly: GCA_035656615.1. Taxonomy (GTDB): domain Bacteria; phylum Vulcanimicrobiota; class Vulcanimicrobiia; order Vulcanimicrobiales; family Vulcanimicrobiaceae; genus DASRSF01. Next base: position 3,033 of record DASRSF010000291.1, read on the forward strand.
GGTCGGTCCGCGAACCGCTGCGGGCTTTTCTCGATCAACGGGGCATCGATCGAATAACGATCGTTTGCGATGCCAATTTGGCACAGCGCGCTCGTGAATTGGCGCGTCCGTTAGGCTCCCGCGTACGGGGTGTGCTTGCCTTCCCTCTTGGTGAGCGCCGTAAGACATTGCGCACGGTAGAACACGTTTTGGACGGGCTGATGCGATGCGGCGCCGACCGTGGCACAACAATCGTCGGCGTGGGCGGCGGAGTGGCGAGCGACCTCTTCGGTTTCGCCTCCTCGATCTTTATGCGCGGTGTTCCGTACATCCATGTTGCTACAAGTCTGGTCGCTATGGTGGATGCGGCAATCGGCGGCAAGACCGGAGTCGATCTTGCTTCAGGCAAGAATCTTGCCGGTACGTTTCGCGATCCGCTTGCGGTATTCGCGTGGATCGACGCACTGCAAACGTTACCGTACCGCCATCTGCGCGAAGGGCTGGCGGAGACGGTGAAAGCGGCCATTATTGAGGGCGGCGAGTATTTTGAATCGCTCGAGACGCTTGCTCCACATGCGTTTTGGCGGTGGCCGTGGGAAAACGTCGTCGCGCAAGCTCAGCGCATCAAGATGGCGATCGTCAACGACGATCGCGAAGAGCACGGGATTCGTGAAGTGCTCAATTTAGGCCACACCTTCGGACACGCGATCGAGCGTGCCTCGAACTATCGCGTCACGCACGGCGCAGGCGTGTCGATAGGCTTGCGCGCCGCCGGAATTCTGGCTTTGCGTACCGGGCGGTTTTCCAGAGAAGAGCATTTGCGCGTGCTCACGTTGCTGACACTGCTCGGTCTGCCGCTGGCTACGAGCGAATCCGTCTCCAGCATTCTAACGGCGATGCAGGCGGATAAGAAGAAGCGCGACGGCGTCCTGCGCTTTGTTTTGCCGCGCGCGATCGGGGACGTGGAATACGGCATAGCGGTCTGGCCTCGCATAGTGCGCACGGCCCTAACGCGTCTGCGCCTGCCGCCGGGGAACCGCGAATTTCACTAGAACGCTGCGTAGACGTTTTGCCCGCGATACGTTCCACGCGATTCGACATGCCGCTGACGTACGACGCAGGCGAACTGGAGTTGCGTACAGGCGACGTCGTGCGCGTACCGCTTGGAAATCGGGAGCAGGTTGCCTTCGTGATTTCCGAGCCTTCCATGCGCGAGGCGGATCGGCCGCTTCGCGCCCTTCAGATCTTACCGGGGGTGCCGCGAGCTTTTGACCAGACCGGGCTGCATCTTGCCCGCTTTATCGCAGCCGAGTACATTTGCACCCTCGGCGAGGCGTTGAGTGCGGTGGTGCTGGCGTCAGCGGTTCCGCGGACGCTCGATACGTTTGTTGTTACCGTACCGCAGGCGCATCCCTCGCGCTATGCGTTCGTCCCGGAACGCTTGCTTTCGCTTATTTGGACGGAGCTGCGCGAAGGTTTTGCGCTGGAACATTTACTTCGTCATCCCGCGGCGCGACGCGCCGGCGATCGGAGTACGTTGTTGCGCTACGTCAATGCGCTCGTACGAAGCGGAGACCTGCGACGCGAGCGGCGCGTGGTGGATCCGCGCGTTCAAGACTATGTGGTGCGCGTGCTTTACCCCGGAACGCAACCCATTCGGGGACGCAAGGCCGAACGGCTGCTGCAATTCGTGCGCGAGCAACCCGGAGTTCCACGCGCTGATGCGGTCCTTGCCGGATTTTCGGCAGCCGTGATCGCGCGTGCGATAGCGGGAAACGCGATCCGCGAAGAGCGCGTTTCGCCACGCAAGGTTCGGCCGCGTGCCGAGGTTGCGCAGGCGCCGTATGCGGCCACGGCCGAGCAGCGCGGGGCGATCCATGCGCTCTGCGCGGCGCTGGATTTGGGACGTTTCGATGAGACGTTATTGTTCGGAGTAACGGGTAGCGGAAAAACGCACGTCTACATTGATGTCATCAAACATGCGTTGCAGTCGGGAAAACGAGCGATCGTTCTGGTTCCCGAAATCTCGCTCACCCCACAGACGGCGCGGCGCTTCGAAGAGGCGTTCGGCGGCCGGGTCGTTGTGCTGCACTCGGCGCTCTCGGACCGCGAACGGTTCGAGGCGTGGCAGGCGTGTGCGCGTGGCGAGGTGGAGGTCGTCGTGGGGGCTCGCAGTGCGGTGTTCGCACCCCTTGCGGATGTTGGAATCATCGTCGTCGACGAAGCGCACGAAGACTCCTACAAGCAGGATAGCGTTCCGCGGTATCACGCCGTTACGGTGGCTCGGGAGCGCATGCGCTATCAAGGCGGCGTTCTGGTACTCGGAAGCGCGACGCCCTTGCTCGAAAGCTACGCCTGCGCGCAAGCCGGTACGATCGGGCTGCTCGAAATGAAACAGCGCGCAACGCAGGCGCCGCTTCCGCTCGTGCGTGTGGTCGATATGTCCGAGGAATTCGGCACGGGAAACCGTCGCATCTTTAGTACCGCGCTCGCGCAAGCGTTGAGCGAACGGCTCGCGCGCTCGGAGAAGGCCGTATTGTTTGTAAACCGGCGCGGCAGCGCGGGATTCTTGCTCTGCCGCAGCTGTGGTTACGTACCGGAGTGCACGCGTTGCAGCGTATCGCTCACGGTCCACCGCAGCGAAGGGCTGCTTCGGTGTCACTACTGCGATTTGCAGCGCCCGATACCGCAGGCGTGCGAACAATGCACCGGCACGCATATGCGCGAGTTCGGCATCGGCACGCAGGCCGTGACGCAAGAGGTGGAACGGCTGTATCCGCAGGCTCGGGTCATCCGGATGGACGGCGATACGACCACGCGCGTGGGCGATCACGCCCGGCTGCTCGACGAGTTCGATCAGACGGGCGACGTGCTCGTTGGTACGCAGATGGTTGCGAAAGGCCTAGACTTTCCTACGGTGACGCTCGTGGGCGTCGTGGCGGCCGACATCGGGCTGCACGCTGCAGATTTTCGCGCCGCGGAGCGAACGTTTGACGTCATTACGCAAGTATGCGGGCGCAGCGGACGCGTGCGCCCCGGTGAAGCAATCGTTCAGACGTACTCGCCCGCCCATCCGGCCATTGTTCACGCCGCGCAACATGATTATCCGGGTTTCGCGGGTCTGGAACTTTCGGAGCGATCGCAACTTGTGTATCCTCCCGCTTGCGCGCTGATGTACGTGGGTGTGATCGGACGCGATCGGTCGCGCACGTTAGCTCAGGCGCACCGGTACGCCGGTATCTTGCGTGAAGATCCGGGCGTGCAAGTTTTGGGTCCGGCGCCCTATCCGATCGCACGGCTTGGCGGCGATTGGCGCTTTCGTGTGGCATTGAAGGCAACCGACCTGGAACCCGTCCGGGAGAGAATTCGCGCGGAAATCCTGCCGCGCGCACGCGCCGACCGGGACACGAGAATTGCGCTGCTGGTCTATCCGTGACCGGCCGAGCGCAGGCGCAGCGGAGCTGCCGGCACCAGCAGTTGAGAGAGCAAAAGCCCCGCAACAATCAAAATCGCAGCGATGACCGCGTTGACCGCCATCGCGAAGGCGATATCGTAATTACGCGAGGACACAATCGATAAAAGACTTTCGTAACTGAGGGAGCCGGGGACGAGCACCGTGATCCCCGGAACCAGCAGCACCGGCTGGGGAACGCGCAGAAAACGCGCTCCGCCGTTCGCGACTAAGCCGCACACGAGCGCGGACAAAAACGGCGTGACGTTATGGGTCGGCAGCCGGCTGAAGAAGAGCGTGGATCCCAGCGCCAGCGCGCTAGCAAGAAACACCCAGGCAAAATCTCGCACGCGCGCGTCCAAATCAACCGACAGGCCGATGGAGAGCAGCACCACGGCTGCGGCCCAGTACGGCGCGCTGAATGGTCGGTGCGCTAATGCCGGCGCAGCGGTGGAAAAGTTCGGGCCTAGTAGCGCCAGACCCAAAAACGTTCCGCACGCCAACGCGAGCAAAACGACTAGGACGCGGCCCAGCCGCGCGGTTCCGGCGATCAGATCGCCGTTCGCCAGTTCGTGTAGCGCCAGCGTAAGCGAATACCCGGGCAGCAGCACGACCACTCCGGCAACGATTGACACGTACAGGTTGACCGGCGCAACGTAGTGCGAGAATACCGCAACGATCATCGTCGCGCAGAACGCGGCGAAAACTTCATATAGGCGGTTCATCACGGGGTTGCGGGTGGTGAAGTACGAGAGCACACCGGTAGCCAAGCCGATGAGCGCGGCGACGATAAGCTCGCTCTTGCCGCCGCCTAGCAAAATGGCAACTCCGACGGCAATACACCCGAGCGCCACGATCCAACTCGCCGCCGGGGGCGGCGGACATATGCGATCGATGTCCCGCAATTGCGCAATCGCGCGCGCAAGGGTTGTTCGCCGCGACTGCAGCTCGTCGAAGATTTCGTTCAACAGCGCGAGTTTGCGTAGGTTCGGACGGCCCGGACTCAAGCGCAACATGATGATATGCTGCTCGTATTGTGGTCCGATAGCTATCGTAATGTTGGTGGGCAACGCGAAGATTTCAACCTGCAAACCCAGCGTTTGCGCGATTGGTACAATGGTCCGCTCGAGCTGATCGCTCGCTACGCCTGCGCGATGAAGTTCGCGGGCCAGCTGGACCAGAAAGACGGCGTTTTCGTCGGCTTCCATGATTAAAAAAGCCGCCCGTTGCAGGCGGCTTTCGAATTATTTCGAGGCTTTCTTTCTACCGCCGGTCTTACTCGCAGGCACTGTCGGCGCGGCACCCGCCTTGGCGACGGCCCGCGCGAGACGCGCTTTTTTACGCGCCGCCTTGTTCGGATGAATGATGCCTTTTTGAGCCGCCTTGTCGAATTGGCTCTCGACTGCCTGCACCGTCTGCGCGTCAGCGCCGCCGGACGCCTTCTTAAAAAGCGTCTTCAGGCGCGTCTTGGCGTCCAAGTTCCGCTGCGTTCGCTTTTCGCTCTGCCGGACCCATTTGTCGGCAGCCTTGATATTAGGCACGAATATCTACTCCTTGCACAGGCACGAGGCGCATTGTATCACAGGGGCGTTTGTGGGTCTACCCCCAGGATCTGGCGGTAACTGGCATACCGCGAGGCGGCGATCCGGCCCTCTTCGACGGCCGCCATTACCGCACAGCCGGGTTCACGAAGGTGCGTGCAGTCCGTGAAACGGCAGCCGCGGGCGGCCTGCGGCATTTCCCGGAATCCGTGCACCAATTCACCGGGCGCGATCCTCCCCAGTCCAAACTCCGCGACGCCGGGGCTATCTATAAGGAAGCCGTCCGGCATTCGATACAATCGCGCGGTGCTTGTGGTTTGCCGCCCGAGGCCCCGGCGGGAAACCTCGCCGACGTCCGCTTGTCCGCCCAGCGCGCGAAAAATAGAGCTCTTCCCAACGCCTGATACGCCGCTGAGCAGACCATGCCGCCCGCGCAATGCCGCGCGCAACACGTCCATATTCCAGCCGGCCTTGGGGTTTACGACTACGGTTGGATAGCCCAGACCCTCGTAAAGCAAGGGCAGACGCTGCGTGGCCGGCTCGTCCACGAGATCAGGCTTGGTGAAAACCACGAGGGCGCTGCTCGCCTGAAGTTCCGAAAACGCAAGAAGCTGATCGAGCGTACGTAAGCGGGGCGGCGGATCGGCAAGGGACGTAACGGTTACGATCGTGTCCACATTCGCAGCCATGATCTTTTCACGGCCTTCGGCGCTTCGGCGCAGCAGGGTGAAAGAACGCTCGTGGATGCATTCGATAAGCGTGCGTTCTTGCGAACCCAGGCGCACGCCGACGCGGTCGCCGGGCACCGGCATCTCACGTTTGCTGCCGGCGGAGAACCGCTTGAGGTCGGCGATGCGCGGCTCGTTCTCCGTGTCCAACACGATCCACGCCGCATTTTTACCGACCGAAACCACAAGCGCCGGGAGCGTCGCCGTCACACGCCTAACGATGCACCATTGTGAATTGGGCTAGGACGGTGGTCGTCGACGCACAAAATACCGGCGCGCTTCGCGAGCACATAGAAAAGGCGCTGCAGGGTGAAGGGCTCAGCTTGACGTTCGGTCCGCACTCCACGATCGACCGGACGTACGTGCTGATGGAGGCACGCGCCGACATCGATCCGGCCGAATTGCCGGCGAGATTGCCCGAAGGCCGGTGGTATGACGAACCGATCATCGCTCTTGCAATTGAACCTGCACCGCAAGATGCCTTGCTCGATCTCATGAACGCGCTGGGTGGGCCCGGCGCGCCGGCCGGCGTGTCCAGAGTAGATCGTTTTGGCGCAGTCGTCGTAACGGAACTGCGGCCGAGCATAACGCCGGTGCGCTTCGTACTCCAGACCGTCGATGTCGAACTTGGGCGGTATCACGGTTTTCGCCGTTCCCAGTTGCTCGCGCCGCTGCCGGCGCAGGTTCTGGCCGCCATCGCGGCGGACGGCCTGCAAGCGCCTGATGTGACG
>DASRSF010000292.1:0-8271 GCA_035656615.1 Vulcanimicrobiaceae bacterium
TCCGCATACCGGTGCTCGGCCCGCTGATTCACGCGGTCGGCGCGTATCCCGTGGACCGCAAAGGCTCCGCGACCGCGGCAATAAAACGCTCGGTCAACGTTTTGAAGAGCGGCGGCGCGATTGGTATCTTCCCCGAAGGCACGCGCAACCTCACAGGGACCGAGCAGACGCACGAAGGCGTTGCCTTGCTGGCCGCGCTGAGCGGAGCGCCGGTCGTCCCCGCGGCGCTCGTCGGAACGGGAAAGGCCAAACGGTTCGCGCAGTTTCACGTCCTGTTTGGACGGCCCCTTACGCTGCCGCGCGACCGGAAAGCCGGACGTAAAGATATGACGAATTTTACCGACGAAGTAATGCGAGTGATTCGCTCGCTCCCGGAGAGCCTTGGAACAGAACGATAATTTCGAGCAGCATCTTGAAGGCCTGATCCGCGACTACCGCGGGTCCAAGGAACTTGCCGATATGCTGTTCTACCACTTTGGATACGATGCGTACGGCCCCGCGCGGCGCGGTAAGCGGCTGCGCCCCAAACTCTTGTTGCAAGTTGCGCTGGCCGAGGGCGCCGAACTGAGCGCCGCATTGGACGCGGCCGCGGCCGTTGAAATTCTGCACAACTACTCGTTGATTCACGACGACATCGAGGACGGGGACGAGCTTCGTCATGGGCGGCGAACGTTGTGGTCGGTCTACGGCATACCGCAAGCGCTCAACGCGGGCGACGCGCTTTGCGCCATCAGCTTTCTGGTGCTCACGAACGCCACCAGCCGGCACCCGCAAGAACGCGTTTTGAAGATGGTGCGCGCATTGCACGAAGCGCACGCGACGATGTGCGATGGTCAAACGCTGGATTTGGCGTTCGAGCGCGAGTGTTCGGTAGATTTGGCGCAATACCGCCGCATGATCGGTGCTAAAACGGCCGCCTTGTTCGGTGCGTCCTCGGAGCTCGGTGCACTGTGCGCCCCATGCGAACCGGATAGCGTGCGGCAGTACCGCGAGCTTGGGCGCGCATATGGGTTGGCGTTCCAAATCCGTGACGACGTGCTCGGAATTTGGGGGTCGCTCGATGCAACCGGTAAAGTGAGCGCGAACGACATTGCGCGCCGGAAGTGGACCTTTCCCGTGGTGTGGGCGCTAAGCCGGCCGGAAAGTGCGGCAACGCGACGTATCGCGCAGGCGTACGGCGCAGGCGCGGGTTTGGACGCGGCTCAGGTGGCCGGGGTCATTGAAGCGCTCGACGAGCTGGGCGCGAAAGAGGCCGCTGCGGACGCCGTTGCCGAACATTTGTCGGTCGTCGAACGCCATCCGGTCGCCAGTGTTCGGGACTTTTTGTTACATTCATTACAGCTGACATCTTCCTAAAGCGCGAGGGCACGGGGGTCGTTTGAACACGTCAAAAGCGCAGGTGCGTCCAGGACTGGGTGCAGCGCAAACATCCGCACCGGCAATTCTCTGGCTTTGGGTCCTGCTGGCGGCAGGCTTTCTGGTGCGCCTGCTCTTCATGGGCAGCGAAGGTTTCCATAATGACGTAAGCTCGTTTGAGGCCTGGGCGCTTACGCTTGCGGGACATTCGTTCCCACAGTTTTACGCCTCGACGAGCTTTGCGGATTACCCGCCGGGTTATTTTTATATCCTGGCCGCTGTCGGCCATCTGTACACGATTCTTTCGCCGCACGGTAATCTCGAGGTCCTCAAATATTTAGTCAAACTGCCTGCCGTGCTGATGGATCTCGCCGACGGCGCGCTCTTGTTCGCGATCGTCCGGCGCTTCGCGAACGAACGATGGGCACTGGGCGTGGCGGCGCTCTTTATTTTAAACCCGGCGACCATTTTCATTTCAGCGGCATGGGGACAAGTCGACTCAATCTCCGCCGGGCTGGCGCTACTGGGCGTGTATCTCTTGCTGCAGAGCACGTCGGCGTCCAATCCGGCCGTTTTCATCACCGGCGCATGGCTCTGCCTCTCGTACTCGCTGCTCATCAAGCCGCAAGCCGCGGTACTGCTGCCGCTGTTTGCCGTTTTCGCATTCTCGGTGCCGCAGCAGCGAAGAGCATTGCTCACGGCCACGGCAATCGCGCTCGTGGCTTCGATCGTGTTTGTCTTTGCCCTTACGGTGCCATTTCACCCCACCGCCAACCCGCTTGACGCGTTTTCTTGGCTGTATCAAAAGTACAGCTTCGGTAAGAACGTCTACGCGTACAATACGGTAAACGCGTTCAATTTGTGGTCCATCGTTCACGGCTTCTGGGCTCCGGATTCGCAGCAACTGGGACCGTGGCCGCAATACGTTTGGGGCATTCTGCTGGTGGCGGCGGCCTCGATTCTGACGCTGGTACGCTATGCCGCGCTGCGCACGCAGCAAGCGCTGATTGAATCGGCGGCACTGCTCACACTGGCGTTTTACATGTTTTCGACCAGGATGCACGAGCGGTACATCTACGACGGACTGGTCTTTACCATGGCGGCGATACCGCTGGCGCGGCGGTATCTTTGGAGCGCCGTGATCTTTTCGGTCACGCTATTCGTAAATCTGGTCTATTCGCTTACCTATCTAAGCGTGGTGACCAATCACACGCCGGGCGTGGATGCGACCGACATGTGGCCGATGATCACGCATCCGTTCTCGCTGATCAACGTGGCGGTCTTTTTCTACTTGGGGTATGTCTTCTTGGGACAAGGCGAAGCGGGGGAGACCGCGCAGAGCGCGGCAGTTGATAGCAAAGCGCCGGTACTCCCGTTCGTGCTGCGGGCGCGCGCGTGGTTCAATCCGCGTGAAGGCCTGGGCTCAATGATCTGGCCGCTGGATTATCTGCTCGCCGGCGGCATCGGCTTGGTTTCGTTCATTGTTTCCTACGTCAATTACTGGCTCCCGAACGAAAAGATCTTCGATGAGATTTATTTCGCGCGTGCCGCCGAGGAGTATTTGACGAACAAGTACATCTACGAAAATACGCACCCGCCGCTCACCAAGCTCATCATTACGCTGTCCACGATGATGTTCGGCGGCATACCGGGCGGCGATAACCCGCACGGCTGGCGTTTTCTGGACGTACTCTTCGGCGCAATAGCGGTTGTCGTGCTGTATGCGTTTGCCAAGCGGCTCACGCGTTCGACGTTGTTTTCGGCGCTTGCGGCAGTGATGCTGGTAGCGGACGGAATGCATTTCGTGCAATCGCGCATCGCCACGCCCGAAGGCATCGTCGTCGTGTTTTCAATTGGGACGTTGTACGCGTTCTACCGGTATTGGATTGCCTCGGAGTCCACGGTCCGCCGGTACGAACCCGGAACGCTCGCGCGTGCCGGGGTTTCGGCCGTGGGCGCGCTGCTTCTGGGCGTGGTGAGCGCGGCAATCGTCAACCGCTTTGCCGGTGGTTCGACCGCATCGCTGGTCGTCGGTACGCTGTATTTCGCGTCGGGCTGGTATTTGGTGATGCGGCTTTGGGTCGTGCCGCGGTTCATGCGCGCCACCGGCGACTTCGCAACCTACGCAGAAGGGTCGGTGCTGCTGCGCAGCGGCGGCCAAAGCGTTCTCACGCCGCCTGACGGACGCGCGGTAAAAAAGGACGTAACCGTGAGGGAGGACGATGCGGCAATTACGTATCGCCGTGACGGTTCGGTGCTGTACGCCACTCCCGAAGGCAGCGCAACCTATACGCCGGGGTTGGTCAGTGACGACGAAGGTGAAGTAGAAGAAGGCCGTCACGCTACCGGCTGGCTTATCGCATTCACGCTGCTTTTGGGAGCGCTGGTCGCTAGCAAATGGTACGGCGTGATGGCATACGGCGTTTCGTTTATCGTCGTGGGCGCCGTGTGGCTGCAGCGGTATTGGCGCCCAGGTAAGACCAAGCTTTGGGGCAATCCGTACGGGTTCCGCTTGGACTTGAGCATCGCGGCGATTGTATTCTTGAGTATGTCGCTGTACGTATGCGTATGGATTCCCGATTTCTTCCGGCACATCGAGATAAAAAGCGTGAGCGATCTCGTGTACCGGCAGTACACGATGTTCGAGTACCACGATCAGCTCAAAGCCACGCATCCGTATCAATCGTCGTGGTGGCAGTGGCCGCTGGATCTTCGACCGATTGCGTATTACTGGAAAGATTTGCGCACCGGCGTGTCACTGAACAACTCCAACGCGTGTTGCGTCGCAGAGATCATTTCGCTGCCGAATCCGTTGATTCTGTGGCTGGGGTTGATATGCGTTCCGCTGGTCGGGTATTTGGCTTGGGCGGAAAAGAATAAGGGCTACGCGCTGCTGGTCATTGCATATTTGCTTCAGTGGCTTCCGTGGGCGCGTTCACCGCGCATCACGTTCGCTTATCATTTTTACGTCGACGTGCCGCTCATCATTTTGTGTAACGTCATCGTTTTGGCGCGCCTTTGGTATACATCGGCCGAGCATCCGGAGCAGCAGACCTTTTCCCGCATCTCCATCGGCGCATACTGCGCGGCGGTGGTACTGGCATTTATCTGGTTCTATCCGGTTTTAGCGGGAGTACCCATTCCCTGGAACGATTGGTGGGCGCGCATGTGGCTCAAGTCGCATTGGGTGTAAGGGGGCCTATACGCCGCTGAGGCGAAGGCTGGAGGCCTATGTCGGGTCATTCCAAATGGCATAACATCCGCCTGCGCAAAGGTAAAGTCGACGCGCAGCGCGGCGCGCTGTTCACCAAGCTCAGTAAGGAAATTATCCTAGCCGCCAAGTCCGGCTCAACGGATCCCGAAGCGAATTACCGGTTGAAGATGGCCGTGGAGAAGGCGCGCGAGAACAATATGCCGGCCGAAAACATCAAGCGGGCGATTGCGCGGGCCGGCGGTTCAGGCGAAAAAGACATCGACGAGATCCGCTATGAAGGATACGGGCCCGCAGGCGTGGCCGTCGTCGTGGACGCGGCGACGGATAACCGCAATCGGACGGCCGGTGAACTGCGATTTCTTTTTAGCAAACAGGGCGGCACGATGGGCGAGAGCGGCAGCGTCGCATGGATGTTCGACCCCGTCGGCGTTATCGTCGTCGATCCCCAAGGACGCAACGAAGAAGCCCTTACGGAGAGCGCGCTCATCGACGGCGTTGTCGATCTCGAATTCGCAGAGCCGGCGGAGATCTTTACCGAACCGGCTGCCTTGGCGAACGTACGCGACGCGCTGGCAGCGGCCGGTATCAAAATCGTCGATGCATTCTTGGGCGTACGTGCAAAACAAAAAATCGCGCCCACCGGTGCGGAACTTTCGGCTGCGTTGACGTTCCTGGAAGCATTGGAAGAGCATGAAGACGTGCAGCGCGTCTTCTCAAACATCGAGGTGAGCGAAACGGCATTGGAGGCGCTGGCTTGAGCGTCCGGTCGCGATATGACGAAGAGTACCGGCAGACCACGCTTCCCTCGCGCATCGACCGGTACGTGCCGCGCGACTGGATCTTTCCCATCGTCTTTGCCGTGTTCGTCGGCGTCTTGGTCTGGTTCGGACATTCCATTCAAGAATTTTTGTTGCCCGGACCAAATACGGTAACGGTGCCCTCGTTCGTAGGCATGGCGCAGCCGGACGCTATCAACGAGATCGCCCGAATGAAGCTCAAATCTTCAATAGCGGGGCACGCGGTCAGCAAACAATATCCGCGCGGCGTCGTGATGAACCAGGAGCCCGTGCCCGGGATGCACGTCCGCGCCGGCCGGCAAATCTCGCTGGTGATTAGCGACGGTGTTCGTACGATCGTTATGCCGGATGTGCGGTATCAATCCTTGCGCGACGCGCGGCTGGATCTCTCGCATGCGCGGTTGCAACTGGCCAGAGTCACCTACACGAAAAACGACGATATTCCACCGGATCACGTCATCTCGCAGAATCCGGCGCCGGACATGAGCGTGAGCGAAGGCGCGCCGGTCTCGCTGCTCATCAGCAAGGGCGGCGTGACGGCGATTCGTTTGCCCAACTTCACCGGCATGAACATCGACGAAGCTCGCGGTCTGGCGGCCGGCTTGCACATAAAGATCGGTCAGATCGTTTGGACGCCGCTCGGTTTTACCGGACCCCCGCACGGCGAAGTGGTGCATCAGCGGCCGGAATCCGGCACGGTCGTCGGCCCGTACGACGTCGTCTCGCTCAACGTGAGCGCCGGGCCGAAAGAGTCGGGCCGGATCATTCACCAAACGCATGTGTTGGCTGCGGTGCCGCCGGCCGAAGCGGGCATGAATCAGCCGCTTGCGGTTCGGTTTGCGGTGAGCGACGAAACGGGCCGCTACGATTTCTTCAACGGCTTTGCGCAACCCGGTGAAAAATTCGATTTCAATGTTACCACAGTCGGTACGTCCGCCATTTATTTCTTCGTCAATAACACGCTCTTGGGTGAAACCAAAGTCGGACAAGAGCCAAAGGACGCGTACAAAGGCGTGAAGCCGGCCGCGACGTCTTCGCCCGCACCATGAGCGTAAAGATCGCGCCGTCCATCCTATCGGCGGACTTTTCGTGCATTAAAGAGCAAGTTCAGGCCGTGGAGCGCAGCGGCGCGGCGTACGTTCACATCGACGTCATGGACGGCAGATTCGTGCCGAACATCACCTGGGGTCCCAAAGTCATCGCGGATTTGCGGCCGCATACCAGCTTGGTGTTCGACTGTCATTTGATGATCGTGGAACCCGAGCGCTACGTCGACGACTTTCGATCCGCCGGCGCGGATATCATTACGTTCCACTTGGAAGCGACCGCTCATGCGCAGCGGCTTTTGACGCATATCAGAGAGTCGGGCGCGCGTGCGGGAATCTCGATTTGCCCGCAAACGCCCGTGGCGATGCTTGAAGATCTTATGGACGACATCGATTTGATACTGATCATGAGCGTGAACCCGGGTTTCGGGGGTCAACGGTTTATTCCACATTCCCTTGCAAAGATTCGCCAGGCGCGACGCCGTATTGCGGACACCGAAGCACGCTGCGAGATAGAAGTCGACGGGGGAATTACGTTGGAGAATGCGCGAGCCGTTGCGGCCGCCGGCGCCGACGTGCTGGTTATCGGTTCGGCGATCTTCGATACGCCGGATTGTGGGGCCGCGACCGCGCAATTCCGCCACGCGCTCGAGGGAGTTGTCGCGCGCTGACGCAGCCGTCCGGTCGTTCTGAAGATCAGCTTATTAGCAGTTTGCGTGCGCTGATCGAAACATATCCCGGAAATCGGGAAGTACAAAACCGCATCGGCGACGATGCGGCAGTTTGGCAGCCGTCGCGTTCCCACCGAAGCGTCGTTACCAGCGATGCGCTGGTCGAAAACGTGCACTTCCGGCGAGACACGATGCCGGCCCAGGACATCGGCTACCGTGCGATGGCCGCAAATTTGAGCGATCTTGCTGCAATGGGAGCGCGCCCTGTGCTGGCCACCGTGACGTTGGGCCTGCCTGCAGACGTTCCAGACGAGGAGGTTTTCGCGCTGTATCGCGGGATGCTGGAACTTGCCGCGCAATGGCGTTGTTCGATCGCCGGCGGGGATCTAAGCAGCGCATCGGCGCTGGTTATCGCAATTACGGCGATCGGTCAGGTCCGGCCGGCACGGATAAAATCGCGCGCGGGGGCGCGCCCGGGCGATGTCATTGCGGTAACCGGCGAACTGGGCGCAAGCCGAGCGGGATTGCATGCGGCGCAGCGGCCTCAGCTGGCACCCGCGCTGTTGCCTGCGGCGCTCGCCGCGCACCGGCGGCCGCAACCGCGCATCGCGGAGGGTGCGTGGCTGGCTGCAAGCGCGAATGTTCACGCCATGATGGATATCTCCGACGGCCTATCCACGGATTTGGAGCGAATGTGCGCGGCTTCCGATTGTGCCGCGGTTATCGACCGCGTCCCCGTGGCCGCTTGCGCCGGGGCTATGGCGGAGCTGCGCCACGAGGATCCTTGCGCGTATGCGCTCGCCGGAGGCGAAGACTACGAATTGCTGGTGTCGGTCGCACCTCGGGCGTTCGAGTATTTGAGTGCCCGCTTTCAGAAACACTTCGGTAAACCATTGCTGCGCGTTGCGCAGGTGCGCGCGGGAAGCGGCGTGCATATTTTACGAGACGGGCGCGAAGAACCGCTCGCGCCTTTGGGGTGGGATCACTTCGCAAACGTGGAGCGTATCGGGCAATGAAGTTTACGCCGTTGCAAATTGGATTCGGTTCTCCGGCAAGCCGGCCGCGGTTAATCCTGGACGTGCTTGATTATGCGCATCCCGACACCGCTGAACCGGCCGACTTGGATTTAATGCGTTGCCGCATTACCGCCATTGCGCCTCCGGTCGAGGCGGCATTCGACATGAGCA